>JBPCTU010000194.1:0-3599 GCA_051011515.1 Acidimicrobiales bacterium | reverse complement strand
TGTGTGGCTCTCTCGGTGTCAACTCGTCCTTTTTGGGGTTCGTCCACGGCCCCATCCCCGCTTGTGGTTTCCTTGTCCCCGCCCCCGAGAAGGTGTTGGTCATCGGGTCCGAAACACTCAGTCGAATAACCGACTGGACCGATCGAACGACGTGCATTCTGTTCGCAGACGGTGCGGGTGCGGTCGTACTAGAAGCAACCGACGGCCCCGGACAGCTCTTGGGCTGGGACCTGGGTAGCCAGGGCAACCTTCGTCACGTCCTGTACGCCGAGATCGCCGGAACCCTCGTAATGGAAGGCAAAGAGGTGTTCCGTCAAGCTGTAAAGGCGATGGTCGGCTCGGCGGAAGCAGCGCTCGAAAGGGCAGGCTTCGACGCTTCTGACATCTCTGTGGTCGTCCCGCATCAAGCCAACACGCGGATCATCGACAGTGCTATGAAGAAGCTGGGCATCCCCAGCGAGCGCGCCGCCACCGTGTTGCAGACAACCGGGAACACCTCGTCGGCGTCGATTCCTCTGGCGCTCGCCGCCGCCCTCGATCAGGGCCAGATCTCCGATGGCGACCTCGTCCTGTTGGTCGGGTTCGGCGCCGGTATGACCTCAGCCAGCGCCGTGCTGCGGTGGGGAGCACAGTGAGCGACGAATCCAGGGTGGCCCTCGTGACCGGGGGCAACCGCGGCATCGGCCTCGCATGTGCGACCGCACTGGCCGACCGTGGACACCGCGTAGCGGTCACCTACCGTTCGAACCCACCCGAAGACTCCCGGCTCACAGCAGTTCATTGCGACGTGACCGACTCCGAAGCCGTCGATGCGGCATTCTCGACCATCGAGTCCGACCTCGGCCCCGTCGAAATCCTCGTGTCCAACGCCGGCATCACAAAGGATGGGCTCGTCCTCCGCATGAGCGACGAAGACTTCGCCTCTGTAGTTGATGCCAACCTCACATCCGGGTACCGCGTCGCCAAGCGGGCAGTCAAAGCCATGATGAAGGGTCGTTGGGGCCGCATGGTGTTCATCTCGTCGGTGGTTGGCCTCGGCGGCCAAGCAGGGCAGGCCAACTACGCAGCATCGAAAGCAGGCTTGGTTGGTCTCGGCCGCTCGCTGGCCAAGGAGTTTGCTTCCCGAAACATCACGGTCAACATCGTGGCTCCCGGACCGGTCCAGACCGATATGATCGACGCGCTCAGCGACGACCAAAGAGCAAACATCATCCAAGCCGTTCCGTTGGGCCGGTTTGCACAAACAACAGAAGTGGCCGCAGCGGTTGCGTTTCTGACCTCTGAGGAAGCCGGATACATCACCGGCGCGATACTGCCCGTCGATGGCGGGCTGGCAATGGGCTCTTGAGGCCCCAAAGACAACTTCCCAAACAGGAGATTAGAAGTGAGTGACGAACAGTTCGCCCGATTCCAGAAGTGCGCCACCGAGGTGCTCTCAGTGGACGGGGCGCAGGTCACCAAGGAGGCATCGTTCGCCGATGACTTGGATGCCGACAGCCTCGATCTCGTAGAGCTGGTGATGGCCCTGGAAGAGGAATTCGACATCACGGTCGAAGAGGAAGAACTCGAAGGTATCGAGAACGTGGGCCAGGCATACGACCTGGTGGTCGGCAAGCTCTGATGCTTCGCCGCGTTGCAGTCACCGGGCTCGGCGTCGTTGCCAACTGTGGCGTCGGCGCGGACGCGTTCTGGCGGGGGCTCCTCGACGGCGTACCCGAGCACGGGTTCGGAATTGCCGACTTCGACCCGGTGCCGTTCTTCGACAACCCGAAGGAGGCTCGGCGATCGGACTCCTTCACTCACTACGCCCTGGCTGCGGCTGACGAGGCCCTCACTCAAGCGGGCCCACTCACCGCGGATCCGGCCAAGACGGGTGTGTGGGTCGGCACTGGCGTCGGAGGCATCGAGACTCTCGAAGCCCAGATCGAGAACTTTCTCGAAAAGGGCCCTCGCCGGGTCTCACCCTTCCTCGTGCCGATGATGATGGCCAACGCCGCGCCGGCCTCCATCTCCATGAAATACGGCTTCCAGGGCCCGTGTGAGAACACCGTGACCGCATGTGCAGCCGGCACCCAGTCGATCGGCCGGGCCGCCGATCTGATCAAACTGGGCAAATGCGACGCAGTGATCGCTGGCAGTAGCGAAGCCGCCCGAAGCCCTGTGGCCCGCCAAGGGTTCATCAACATGACCGCTATCTCGAGCGAGGGCGTCTCGCGGCCGTTCGACCTCGAACGTGACGGTTTCATGCACAGCGAGGGCGCCGGAATCCTTGTTCTCGAAGACTGGGAAATGGCACAGCAGCGGGGCGCAACAATTCTTGCTGAGGTCCTCGGATCAGGCTCAACCGCGGACGCACACCACATCACGGCGCCGTCGCCCGGAGGTGCCGGTGCCGTACGGTCGATGGAACTGGCCATGGAGGACGCTGGAATCTCGGCATCCGATGTCGCCTACATCAACGCTCACGGCACATCGACGCCACTGAACGACGCGGCCGAGGCCGAAGCCGTTGCGAAGGTGTTCGGATCCAGTGGACCTCCGATGTCATCCACCAAGGGTGTCACCGGCCACGCACTGGGAGCCGCCGGCGCTATCGAGGCGGTCGCGGTGGTCCTCGCCATGCAGCATCGGCTACTCCCGCCGACTCATGGGTTCGCAACGCCGGACCCCGAAATGCCAGAGGTGAACCTCATAGTGGGCGAACCGCTCGAATGGACACCAGGGCCCGTGCTGTCGAACTCATTCGGGTTCGGTGGCCACAACGGCACCCTGGTCATCGGCCCTGGCACCTGACGGCTGCGCCAACGCGGTCAGCAGGTCAGCCCAGCTCAGGCGTCGGCGACCACGAACATCAAGTCGGCTGAACATGCCACCTGACCGTCGACGGAGGCTGTCCCGGACGCCTTGCCGGCTCGAGCCGACATCCGCTGGACGTCAATACGCAGGTCGAGTCGGTCGCCGGGGAGTACCTGCCGCCTGAATCGCGCCTTGTCGAGCCCGCCGAAAAGCGGCAGCTTGTCAGCGAACACCTCGTCCAACAGCACCACGTAGGCCCCCAGCTGAGCGATCGCCTCGCATTGCAACACACCGGGCAAGGTCGGTCGGCCGGGGAAATGGCCGGCAAAGAAGGGTTCCTCGCCGCTTAGTTGCCAATATCCCTCGGCCCAGTCCCCCGCTGCGTAGGCGGTTACGGCGGTCAAGAACAAGAACGGGTCCCGATGTGGCAGGAGGCTCTGAGGTGACGGCGGTTGGTCCACTCGGGCACCCTAACTGCCCCATCCATGGTTCGAGTAACCGGACATCTGGCGCAAAAACAGCGATGGGGTCGCTGATCCAGCGACCCCATCGAAGTTGTTCGGTATCCGACGCAGGAGCGCCGAACGGATCAGGTTGAAGCTTTGGCAGCCTTCTTCAACTTGGACCCCGCACTGACCTTCATGGCATTGGCGCCGGGTACCTGAATCGTTTCGCCCGTCTGGGGGTTTCTGCCGGTGCGAGGATTGCGGTAGGTACGTTCGAAGGTGAGGAAGCCGGTGAGGGTGATCTTGTCGCCCTTGCCTGCTACCTCGCTGGTGACGACGTCCTCAAGTGCCTTGAGG
>JBPCTU010000193.1:0-2641 GCA_051011515.1 Acidimicrobiales bacterium | reverse complement strand
GACCGGGCACACATTCACCCACGATGGCCAGCCCATCCAACACTGCGTCTTCGACGGTAGTAACTACTCGAACCCCGACGGCAGCGCTCGCAGTTTGGGGCGTTCGATCCTCAACAGCGCCAACGCTGTGGTTCTGATGCCGCGACAGGCATTGGACCCCGGCGAGGAGTACTGCTTCACTGCCCGCTCCAAGGGAGTGACCGTGGGAGCGTGTTTCATCGTCGACCCCAACGCCGGCTGAAGTCCCGCTACATCCTCTGGCTCTGAAGCCGCCACAATGGGGTTGTGGCAATCGAGAGGCGGCTCCGGGCGCTCGTAGCGTTGATTGCCGGCGTAGCCGTCCTGGTTGTGGCTGTCGCCGGTGCCGCGGCCCAGGACGGGTCCGAACCAGGTGCGGGCGTCGGGTCCGGCACGCGTTCGGAGCCCATGGATTCGCTCGAAGTCGGGGACGATCCCCACGTTCAGTCAATCGAAGACCGAGGGGCAATCGACGCCGCGGATTTCGAGTCCGTCCCCGTAGGCGACGTGATCCACGTGAAGTTCACCGACCATGCGGGGGTGGGCGGCACCGGGGCCGCACTGGCATCAGGGCAGATGGACGAAACCGTCGCCGACCTATTCGATTCCCCCGGCGTGACGGTCGAGCCCCTCTTCGACGACAACATGGATACAACCGAAGACTCCAAGCTCGAGTCCTGGGTGCGCGTCACAGTGGCGGATTCATCTCGAGCAGAGGGGGTGAGGGACCAACTGAACGAATCCAGTGCGATCGAGGCAGCACTTTTCGAACCTCAGGTAGCGCCGGCATCGGTAGTGGTCCAGCTGTCTCCGGACTTCGAACCCAACCAGATCTATCGCGACCCGGCGCCGGCCGGGATCGATGCAGACTTTGCCGCCGGCGTAGCCGGGGGGACCGGGGCAGGAGTTGTCGTCACCGACGTCGAGTATTCATGGAACACCGGCCACGAGGATCTTCTCGATTCATCTCCGGTGAGGCTTGCCAACGGGACGCCGCAGGACCCGTTTGCGAACACCGATCACGGAACTGCGGTACTGGGTGTCGTGACCGGCGATGTCAATGGGTTCGGCGTAACAGGTGTCGCGCCGGACGCATCCATCCAGTTGGTCAACACCTTCACCACATCTGGCCAGAACCTCACGAACGCGCTGGCGGTGGCGGTCACGAACAGTGGCCCTGGAGATGTCATCGTCATCGAACAACAGCTGTGCCCGTCCCCGATAGTTGCCGGACTGTGTGGACCTGGCTGGTTGCCGATCGAGTGGTTCCCCTCGTACTACGACGTGATCGTTGCTGCGGTCGAGCAGGGAATCCACGTCGTTCAAGCGGCAGGCAACGGAAACCGTGACCTCGACTCCCAGTTGGTGTTCCCCGATTCCGGATCGATTCTCGTGGGGGCCGGCAATGCCCCAGGATGCGTAGCTTTCGGTCCCGAGCCCGTGAATGGGCGACTCGACTTCAGCAACTACGGCGAGCGTGTCGACCTCCAGAGCCATGGAGCCTGTGTGTGGACCACCGGCTCCGAAGGGGGCGGGACCGACCCCGACGATGACAAGTCCTACACCGGGGACTTCACCGGGACGTCCAGTGCGTCGGCCGTGGTCGCGGGCGCGGTAGCGGCGATGGCCGGGGTCGCCACAGCGAATGGTGATCGGCTCGCTCCCCACGAAATGCGGGTGTTGTTGAGGGACACGGGTAGTCCGCAGAACACAACCGTGGACGGCCGGCCCATCGGTCCCCAACCGAACCTGCGAGCCGCGATTTCGTCGTATCTGGCGAATCCTCACCCAGGCCCAGCCAACGATGGTTTGGACTCGGCGTTCCCACTGACCGTGCCCAGCCGATTCGGTCAGGAGACATCGGGCGCTTCGATCGAGGTTGGTGAGCCATTGCCAACTTGTGGATTTCCGGACGAAACGGTCTGGTACGAGCTGGCACCCACACAAAGTGCCAGCGTCACGGTTTCTGTGAGTTCGGCACTTGGCTCTCCTTCCGTCGCGTTGTGGAGGGCGACCGACTCCGCATCCCTCACCGAGATGACATGTACGGCCCGAGGGGCCGGTGCGGGCACGAGTGGATTGTCGGCTCGGCTGACGGCCGGGCAGAGATATCTGCTTCAGGTCGGAGATGGTCGGGATGGCCCTATCGAAACGGTCATCGGCCTGAAGCCGGACTGCGACCTCGATGCCAACGGGTTCGGCGACGTGTTGGTAGGCGTGCCGGGGGAGTCGATTCGAGGTCGGGTAGGAGCCGGGGCGATGAATGTTCTTTATGGATCCGCCTCTCGCACGCGATCGTCAGCGCCTCTGATCAGCCAGGCGGGGCCCGTGGTCGCCGGCGTCGCCCAACGAGGTGACGAGTTCGGGTTTGCGGTCGTCTGCGCGGACTTCAATGGCGACGGGTTCGATGACGCCGCTGTTGGGGTGCCCGGAGAAGATCGAAACGGGGTAACCGACATTGGCCAGGTGCATGTCTTCTGGGGCTCGTCAGCTGGGATATCGGGTCGGCGGGAACGGGTGCTGACCCAGTCGTCGCCGGGAATCCCCGGGCGTCCAGAACGTGGTGATCGGTTCGGAGCAGCTCTGGCGGCCGGTGATGTGAACGGTGATGGGTTCGCCGACC
>JBPCTU010000192.1:0-5881 GCA_051011515.1 Acidimicrobiales bacterium | reverse complement strand
CCTCGACGCGGTCGCAGAAACCGGCAGCGGCCTCGTCGACTGCGTTGTCGATCAGCTCCCACAACAAATGCATCAGACCAGCGGACCCAGTGCCGCCGATGTACATACCCGGCCGTTTCCTGACAGCCTCGAGTCCCTCGAGGGTCTGGATCGCATCGGCGTCGTATTTGGTGCGTGACTTGTTCACTTCAGCCACGGGTAATCACCAACGCCCGACGCCGACGGCCAGGATTCGCCGTTCGGTCTTGTTGCTGACGAGGTCTCGTTTGGTGGGTTCGAGGGTCAGCTCGACTGGGGTGGGATCTGCCTTCTTGTCATCGTCATCGGTGGCCATCACCGCCATCAGGGGCTCCGGTCCCACGACCGTTGCCATGTCTATTCGTTTCTCGCGGGTGAAGCGGGTTACGCGAACCCCGCTGCCGCCTCGACCCTTGGTCTCCAGTTCCTCGAACGGAGTGATCTTGGCTGTGCCTGTGTCGGACACGGTCACCACTGCTCCGTCGCCGAGCGCTGGACCGGCGCCAACAACGGTCGAGCCTTCGCGCAGTTTCATGCCGGCGACGCCAGCTGCGCCGCGCCCTTGGATGCTGATGGCGTCGACCGAAGTTCGCAGCGCCTGGGCGTCGGAAGCGACAACAATGACGTCTACACCATCGGGGCATGTGAACGCGGCAGCCACCTTGTCGTTGCCCTTGAGCTTGATGATCTCTTTGCCGTGGCGGGTCTCCGCCAGCTCGCCGGGGCTCAAGCGTTTGGCGATCCCTGCAGTGGTGACAACCACGAGGTTCTCTTCGCCAGGAGTCACAACGGTCAGAACCTGCTCGCCTCGGCCAAGGCCGAACAGCTTGTCGCCCGGAGTTCCTCGGGATCGCCCTCCGACCTCGGCAACGTCGATGGCTCGAGCCACCAGAGCCCGGCCCTGACTGGTGATGGCAAACACTTGTGAGTGGGTGGTCGACAGGGTGGTGGCGGTAAGGACGTCGTGGCGCCCGGGTGAGGTGCGCTTGGCCCCCTCGGTGGGCGCCCTCCCTACGACTCCCGATGTCGACAACGTGACCACGCAGGGCTGGTCAGGTGCTTCCTCTTGGTCGATCAACGGCACGTTGTCGTAGACGGGGACGGCTTCGCTGTTGATGATCTCGCTACGCCGGTCGGCGGCATACACGTCGACGATCTCGGAGAGTTCGTTCAGCACCAAGGTGCGGCGCCGCTGATCTGAGGCGAGGATCTTCTTGTACTCGTCGATTCTGGACGCGAGATCGTCGCGCTCGTCGAGGATCTTCTGTTTCTCGAGCGCGGTCAACCGCCGCAGCTGCATGTCGAGGATGTGTGTCGCCTGAATCTCGGACAGGTCGAGCTGTGAGCACAGTTGGGTCCGGGCTTCGTCGACGTCGTCGGACCCCCGGATGATGCTCACGACCAGATCGATGTTGTCGAGAGCAATGATGAGGCCCTCGACGATGTGTAGGCGATCGTTGGCGCGGGTGAGGCGGTGTTCGGTCCGCCGCACGATGACGTCGAGGCGATGGTCGACGTACTGATGACAGAGGTCGTACAGCCCCAACGTTTGCGGGACTCCGTCGACGAGCACGACGTTGTTCATGCCGAATGTCTCTTCGAGCGGAGTCTGTCGGTAGAGCTCGCCGACCACGGCTTCGGGGTTCACGTTCGGCTTGAGCGTGATCAACAGCCGCATCCCGGACTTTCGGTCGGACAGGTTCTTGGCGTCGACGACACCTTCGAGTTTGTTCGCAACGACCAACTCGTTGATGCGTTTGACGACCTTCTCTGGACCCACCATGTAAGGCAGCTCGGTTACGGCGATCGCTTGGCGGCTACGAGTTACCTTTTCGAACTCCATCCGCGCCCGGATCCGGAACGTGCCGCGGCCGGTCTCGTATGCCTCGGCCAGCCCATCGTCGATGATGATCCCTCCCGAACAGAAGTCAGGACCGGGAACGACCTTCATCAGTTCGGCCACAGTCGGTCGCGGGCGTCGCTTCTTCATGACCAGCTCGATCGCTTTGGCGACCTCGCGAAGGTTGTGGCTCGGCATGTTGGTTGCCATCCCGACAGCGATGCCGCTTGTCCCGTTGACCAGCAGGTTGGGGAGCAGAGCCGGGAGCGCAATCGGTTCGCTGCTCTCGCCGTCGTAGGTTGGTCGGAAGTCGACCGTGTCCTCTTCGATCTCGCGGACCATCTCCATGGCCGCCTCGGTGAGACGACACTCGGTGTAACGAGCGGCTGCTGGGGGGTCGTCCAGCGAGCCGAAGTTGCCGTGGGGGTCGACGAGCGTGACGTTGCGCGAGAAGTCTTGTCCCATCCGAACCAGGGCCTCGTAGATGGCCATGTCGCCGTGGGGGTGGTACTTACCCATCGTGTCGCCTACCACCCGAGCACACTTGCGATGTGGGGTTGTCGGCCTCAACCCCATCTCCAGCATGGAGAAGAGGATTCGACGCTGTACAGGTTTGAGGCCGTCGCGAACATCGGGGATGGCTCTGGCAGTGATGACTGAGAGCGAGTAGGCGAGGAACGACTCCGACATCTCGTCGGCGACAGGTACGTCGTGGATCTCTTTGGCAAAGGGGAGCAGCTGGTCCTGGCGGGCCATGCGGGTCCTTCCTGAATGAGAACGGTTGGTTCTTCTGCTGGGACGAGCGCGCCTCCCAGGACACCACCGAATTGTGGCTGCGCCCTGTGACAGGGAGGTTGGGCCCGGAGACCGAACGTATCCGAAATCCGCCGCCGACCGGCGGCATTGCCTGGCGGCATCGAGTGGAGCCGGCAGCCTGTTCTGTGAGCTTTTGCTGTCTAGTAGCTCACACTGTCCGCACGAGCCGCACGGTCTGTCCGAACGAGCGTGCCGCGGCTCGCATGGCACCCCACCCGACAATCGATACTTCGCCCGCCTGGCGATGCTCGTGGGGTACCTCTACCTCGGCGAACCCGGCTTCGTTTCGTCCGAGTGCTCCCGAAATCACAACGTTCGGAGCAAATGTGTCATCAGGCAAAGCGTCCAAGATTGGGGCCAGGGCTTCGCTCCGGATCAGCCGATACGGAACATTGACGTCGGTGACCCTGCTGCGAAAGAGCAGCCGACTGGTCATGGCCGCTGTGAGCGATATGAACCGGCGATCAATTGACTGGTCGCGGCCGGTGCGAATGCCGAAGACGGCGTCGACGCCATCGCGCGCCTGCCACACGTCGGGGAAAGCGTTGGCAGGTATCTCGTCGTCGCTGTCGACCTGGAAGACCCAGTCTGATGTTCGAACGCCGAGCCGGTAACCGGCGAGGATCGTGGGCCCGTGTCCTTCGTTGGATTTGGAGACTGCGAGCACCCGATCGTTGGGCTCGAGGTCGGCCAACACACCGGCCGTTCCATCCGATGACCCATCGTCGATGAGGAGCAGACGGTAGTCGATACCGAGTTGGTCCAGTTCGGCCAGCCACGATGCCGCGCAGCCAGGGAGGCTGGCCTCTTCGTTGTACACCGGCATGATCACGGTGAGTTCACACCGACGAAGTGTCGACGGGTCTGCCAGCAGGCGGCTTGCGGCGGTCGATTGTTGTCCAGGCTCGTTTGTCATGTCCGGGTCACCATTTTGGACGTGAGTTTCGTGCAGACGTTGGCAGCGGGGACGACCCTAGCGGCCTCAAGGCACTCAATCGTCGTCGATGATCCGGACAGCGTCGCCGATGAGGTTCGCGGTCCAGGTGGTGGCATCGGTCAAACCGCCGAGGAACTGTGCCCGGACGGTCACCCAACAGTCGCTCGGGTTCGTGACATCGCACCAATACGGAGTTACGGGATCGTTCTGGGAAGGGATGGTCACCGTTGCCTCGACGATCTGTTCGCCGTACCCGTTGGTGTCGAGCACGTTGGAGACTGCGCAGTTCGTATTGGCAATGGGCACCCCCGCCAGGGTGTAGTCACAGTTCGGGAAGTAGCCGCTGGTCAATGCTCCCGAGGGAGGAACTACCGACAGCGTGCCCGGGGCGGATGCGTCGCCGACATCGAAAAAGGTCACTTCCAGGATTCGCTCACCCGAGCTCGGTGGCACCCGGGCCAGGAAGAACTGGATGTCGGCTGCGCCGGTGTTGGCGTAGATCGGGAGCCGGCCTCGAGCAAACGTGGCTTGGCCCACGTCGAGTACCCCGCCACCTGCGTCGGGCGGCCCACCCCGCAGCGAGAAGCGGTTCTGGCCGGCTGTCGAGTTGGTGGTCTGTACCTGGATTATGTACTCGCCTTCGACCAGCCACGGGCTGGACGCGGGGATCTCACAGATCGTCACCCAGCGGCGGAAGACTTCGGCGAAAGTGAAGTCGCCGTCAGCCAGGACTTCCCATTCGTCGTCAGTGCCCACAGCTGGATCCAGGAACTCGGCGATGGATTGAGTGGGTGCGGCGTAGATGGATGTTGGGGTGTAGGCGGGGAAGGTTTCGGGTGCGCAACCGCTGATGTTGACGGCGGTGTTGTCGGTGTCGTCCCATGGTGAGTTGTCGGGCAAACGCACCGTGTAGCGGGTGGCAGGCCCGTTGTTGCCGGGACGGTCGTCGCCCGAACACCAGGCGCTATCCCCACCCGCATATCGAGACCCGGCATCGTTGTAGTAGCCGACCGGGATCTCCGGGTACGACCCGTCGTCGATGCTCTGGAGATACGCAATCTCCGCAGCGGTCGGCCAGTTCGGGATGTTGCAGGTACTGCCCGTCCATACCCATGCAGGGTCGAAGATCTGGATACGTAGTGGCTGACTCGTGTCGGTTACTCGAACGGCGTACTTGTAGCCGCTGGGCGTGTACTCGCCGAGGTTCGACGTACCGGCACAATTGGCGGTCGAGCCGTTCTGGCAGAATCGGGTGTTGAACCGGTCCCCCAGTTCCTTGCGGACGTTTCGACTGGCAATACTCAGCCAATAGTCGGGAGCGAACCCAGTCTCGGGGTCGTTGCCCAAGACGTGTTCGGGACTTCCCATCTCCACCGGCTGCTCGAATTCCGCGGTCGCGGTGGAGGTGATCGTCGTGGTGTTCCGGCCGACAACGCGTACGAAATAGTTCGAAACGTCTTCGGTGATCGTGACCTCGAGCTGATTGTTGCCCGATCCCAGAGCTACAGAGACCTGGCTGCTGTCGTAACCATGGTGCAAGGCGATCTGTTCGGCCGTTGCCTGGGCGGACACAAGATCGTCGGGCAAGAACGCGACACCGCCGAGTGCGGCGGCTTCGGCAGCCGTCTGGGTCTCGTTTCGATGCAGATTCCAGTTGCCGGCGTCGACCGAGTAGCCGGCGAACAGCATCAGCAACGTGAACATGATCGTCAACAGGACCAGGACGTAGCCGCCCTCGGAGTCATGGTTGCCGCGTCGTGCCGTCAACCAGGCATCCACGCGGCGTACCGCTGACGGGATGGGTTCCGGCAAGGAGGTTCGGTTTCGGGAGGGGAGTGAGTCTTTCATGGCGGAGACGTCGATTCTCATGGGCGGCACGGCACGCCGAGCTCCATTGGCTCCAAGCGCATGATCGTGCGGTCAGTGAAGGATCGGTTCAGGTTCAAGAAGGGAAGTTGGCCATCGTGATGGCCGCGTACATATACCGCCATCCAGTCGGTGTCATTCAGCCCGCCGCAGGCGAGCTGGGTGTTGTAACCCCAGGTGGCGCCGAGCTTTTGTTCGAAGCCTCCGGCGATCCACTCGTATCGCCAGCAATCGGTGAAGCAGGTTTCGACTGCCTCCCCGCTGAGCGGGTCACCGGTCAGCGGATCGGCTTTGTAGATCACTACGTAGTCGATGGGTTCACCTTCGTTGGCGGCTATGACCCCGTTGACTGCAGCCAGCGCGTTGTTTTGGTAACCATCGACTCGAGGCAGGGCCGCGGCCAC
>JBPCTU010000191.1:0-12537 GCA_051011515.1 Acidimicrobiales bacterium | reverse complement strand
GTGCGAGTTGCCCGAGCGCATGCGATCGCTCAGGCCAACCGCGGCCTGCGGCATGGCCGGTCGCCGTGCGGCCGATCAGAGCGACGCTGTCCCGTCCGGGGTGCGCCGCGCTCCATCCGGCAATACGAGCACGGGCGGGTATCCCATAACACTCCGATGCGTGGGCACGCCGCACGTCGGAGCGTCCGCGGTCGCGGCGATCCTCTTGAACTCCTTCGAGAAACGGTCAGGCCCGAGGGGGGCGCCATCGCCCCGATTGCACACGATGTCCTGGTCGCGCCACCCCGCACCCGTCGGCACTCTGGGTTGCGAATACACCTCGTGCCCCTGGTGGGATTCGAACCCACGATCTTCGGATTAAAAGTCCGCTGCCGTAACCAGGCTTGGCTACAGGGGCACGACGATTCTAGGAGGCGACCCTGCCGGGGCGGTCACCCAAGGCCAATTGCACAGGGATCGATGCCCTTCAGCGCCAACACTCGGTCGAGCGACTCATCGATCCGGTCGCGAGAAATCTGCCCGGAGTCGTGGGCTGCCACCAAGGCGTCGACGACCGGCACAACCTGTCCGGGAGCGTCCACGAGGACCAGGTCAACACCGGCAGCGACAGCAAGGGTCGCGGCCTCCTCGTTGGTCCAACGGTCGGAGACGGCATTCATGCCCAATGAGTCGGTCATGACCACTCCATCGAAACCCAACTCCTGGCGAAGCAGCTCGGCGATCGCCTTCACAGACAGCGATGCCGGTGTGTCCTCGTCCAGCCCTGGGACAAGCAAATGCCCAACGAGCACAACCAAGTCGTCCGACAACAACGCTTCATACGGCAACAGGTCACGCTCTCGGAGCTCAGAAAGAGGGGGCGTGGTCGAGAAGCCAAGATGGCTGTCGGCCGAACCCGAGCCATGGCCGGGAAAGTGCTTGAGAACCGGGACTAGACCCGAAGCCTGATACCCGTCGATGATCGCGGCGCCATGTTCGATGACGACCTGAGGATCCTCTGAGAGTGCTCGGTCACCGATCCCGGGACCTCCGCCGACGTCGATGACCGGCGCCAGCACCAAGGTGAAGCCAAGTTGGGCCATAGCGGTCCCGTAGCGTTTGAAGGTCTCGGTCACCTCTTCGACGGCGATGCCAGCCAGGGTCGAAGCAGCTGGCAACGCTCCCAGAAGGTGACTCAAACGCTGGACTCGACCACCTTCCTCATCGGAGCCGATGATCATGGGGACCCCGGCGACATCGGCTATCGGGATCGCCGCGATCTGATCGGTTGACGGCGCGCCCAGCACAACTACTCCAGACACCTCGCCGGCCTCGGCCAACTCGTCGAGCTGACCGAGTTCACCAGGAGTTGCCAGCGTCACAACCAACTGGGCGGCCGCCTGCCGTACCGGGAGAGCTTGTGTACAGGTCGGGGTGGGCGTCGGCACCGGAGTGGCGGTCGGTGCCGGAGTGGGTGTGGGCGGCACGGGCGTGGCAGTCGGCGTCGCAGTGGGGGCGACCGTTCCCTCGACCAATACCGGCTCACCTGCCTGTGCGCAGGCTGTGGCGAACACTGCCACCAACACGAGCACTACTGCGGATCGCCTCACAACCCGGTCAGGGTATTGGCCCGATGGCGCCACTTGACGCCACGCGAATCAACGGCGACGAGATGGCCGGCCCTGGCCGCGCCGATCCGAGTGCCAACGCTAACTACGCTTGCCCCATGAACGCCGCCCGTTTCGCCCGCACCGGCCCGCTATCCATAGTCCTCGCCGCGACACTCATCGCCGCTGCATGCGGCGGTGATGACGACCCAGACCTGGCGGAAGCCGAACCCACGGCCACCGAGGTCGAGGTCGAACCGACGACTGAACCAACGCCGGTCCCCGAGCCGACCGTGGAGCCCGACGAAGGGGAAGAGGCCGAGGACGAGGGCACGGGTGCCGAAGAAGGTGAGGACTCGGGCGACACAGCAGGGGGTGGGGGTGCTTCGCCAACCCCGACCCAGGGTCCGATCTCTGGCGATCCCGCCTTCACAGCCGCTTCCAAGCTGACCACGCTTGGGTTGGACGAGCTGTTCTTCGGCGATCCCGTCGAGTTCGCCGCAGAGACGGTAGGCACCACCTGGGTGGGCCTGCCGCCCGAAGGCTCTCGTCCCCAGTGCTACACCGTCCAGCCGTCGGGCGGACCGGCGGGCATCTACTTCACGGTCGTGGACGGGTTCGTCGAACGCGTGGACATCTCCAACCCGATCATCACGACCAGGTCCGGCGCCGGCGTGGGGTCCAGCGAAGCCGACTTGGTGGAGCTCTTCGGATCCTCTCTCGAGACTGCCGAAATCGAAGGCGGTATGGAGATCACGTTCGTGCCGACCGACGAGAACGATCGACAGTACCGGATCATATGGGTCACCGACGGCGTGGCAGTGACCGACATGAGGGCCGGGCGTGTCGAGTTCGTGACGCCCGCACTCTCCTGCGGCTGAGCCGAACCCACTCAGCCGACCAGAGACCATGGCCATTCTCATCGACAAGCCTCTTTGGTGGTTTCGCGGCGAACGCTGGTCCCACCTCGTGAGCGACGTCAGTTACGAGGAACTCCACGCCTTCGTCGACGAGCTAGGCATTCCTCGGCGTGCGTTCCAAGGCGATCACTACGACATCCCGGAGAGGTACTGGCAAACCTGCGTCGATCGCGGCGCGCAGCCAACCGACAGTCGGGCCCTGGTGCGACGACTACGCGAGGCGGGGCTACGAAAACGTCCCCCCAAGAAATGACACACCCCGGCCGCTACGCCCCAATGAAAGCTGTGGCCGACAACCTGCCGCTGGGCGCCGAGTGGGCCTACGAGATCAAGTGGGACGGCATGCGAGCGATCGTGTCGACCGACCCATCGGGTGTGGTGGCTTGGAGCTCCCGTCTCAACGACATCACGCACCGATTTCCCGAACTTGGCGAGCTCCGCCATGGTCTGGGCGGCGTCGACGCAGTGCTCGACGGGGAGCTGGTCGCGCTCGCGGCCGATGGCCTCCCGAGCTTCGAGAGGCTCCAACGGCGTATCCATCTCGACCGAGCGAGCGACATCGAACGCCAGACGACCGAGAACCCAGTCGGATATGTCGTGGTCGATCTGTTACGTCTGGATGGAAACGAAACGGTGAACCTCGCCTACGACGAACGACGGCGAATCCTCGAAGCGCTTGTTGATTCCGGGCCGACATGGCAGCTCGCTGCCAGCCACTCTGGCGACGGGCAAGAACTGCTGGCTGCCGTCGAAGCGCAAGGCCTGGAGGGTGTGGTCTCCAAGTTGAGAACCTCGCTGTACAAACCCGGACAACGATCCCGAGATTGGGTCAAGACCAAGGTGGATCGACGTCAGGAACTGGTTGTTGGTGGCTTGATGTCGGGTGAAGGCTCCAGAGCCCCGGGTATCGGCGCTTTGCTGGTTGGTTTCCATGACCAGACCGGCTTGAGGTATGCCGGGCGCGTCGGCAGTGGCTTCGGCCAGGCTGAGGCGCGACGAATCAGTGACCTCGCCGGCCCTCTGGCGACCGAGGCGTCGCCGTTCGTCGATTCCGTCGAGATACCCAACGGCCGAACAGTCGTGTTCGTGGAGCCGTCACTGGTGGTGGAGGTCAGGTTCACCGAATGGACCCGCGATCTCAATCTTCGACACCCCGTGTACATCGGATTGCGGATCGACGCGGACCCCCTGGCCGTGATTCGCGAGCCAGACCATGCGGCACGCCGACAGTCGTGAGAGACTCGGCCTGGTGGGGCGCGAAGATCAGATCCAACTCGAGTTCCCTGCGGCACCGGAGTACGGGCGCGTAGCGCGGATCGCCGCGGCCCATATCGCTCAGCGCCGAGGTTTTTCGATGACCGAGATCGATGACCTGCGCCTGGTCATGGACGAGGCCGCCGTCATGTTGCTGGGTCCTGGCACCAACGGAGACCGGCTGATCGTCACCTATTCGGTAGGCCCGGACTCGGTGTCGGTCGATGCTCGAGTCGTCGCTGAATCGAACGTGCCGATCCCGGCGGACAGCGTCGAGAGATTTCACGAACTCGTCGGCGACCTCATCGACACCTACACGATCGACCGCGAAGAGCGACGTCTGGTTCTGGCCAAACATCGGGCCAGCTGACAAACATCGGCCAACCGAAGTACCGCTGGACTTGTCATCGGCCTGTCGACCCGAAACCGGCATCACCCCGAACCGACTCGGGCAACTCGTTGGTTTCGACGAAGTTGACCTGTTCGACACGCTGAATGACGAGCTGAGCGATCCGTTCGCCGCGCATGATAACCACATCGTCGGTTGGGTCTGTGTTGATGAGGAGCACTTTGAGCTCACCGCGGTAGCCACTGTCGATCAAGCCGGGCGTGTTCAGACATGTGACCCCAGACTTCGTCGCCAAGCCACTACGGGGTTGAACGAAACCCGCATATCCCTCGGGGATAGCGATTGCTATGCCCGTTTTGACCAGGGACCGCCCTCCTCCAAAAGCCAGCGTCAGCGTTTCCGCAGCCAACAGATCGCACCCGGCGTCGCCAGGTTTGGCGTAAGCCGGCAGCGGCAGTTCGGGGTCGAGTCGGCGCACGAGAAGGTCCATGAGCGCAGACTAACTCTCGCCTGAGCCGGCTGGGCACCTCCAGCGAGTTCCTCTCTCGGCAAGCACTTCGCACCCCAGTGAGCGACGCGGTGGCCGCTCGAGGTCGCCTCGACTCGCCAGGCGGTCCGGCTGGACAGTTATGGTTGTCGATCGTGCTTGCATGGATGGACCTCGAGATGACCGGCCTGGAGCCGGGTCGACACGTCATCGTGGAAATCGCCACGTTGATAACTGACGACAGCTTGGAGATCGTGGCCGAGGGCCCCGACCTGGTCATTGCGGCCAGCCCCGACGAGCTGGCGCAGATGGACGGTGTCGTCCTCGACATGCACCAACGGAGCGGCCTGCTCGACCAGATCAAGGCATCGGATCTCGGCCTGGAGAGTGCCGGTCGCCAGACTCTCGAGTTCCTCCAACATCACATCCCCGAACCGGGCACGGTCCCGCTGTGTGGCAACTCCATCGGCACCGACCGTCGATTCCTGTCGTTGTTCCTCCCCGAGATCGAGGCGTTTCTCAACTACCGCTCGATCGACGTCTCAACGATCAAAGAACTGGCCCGCCGATGGGCTCCCGAGGTTCTCGCCAGCGCACCAAACAAGGCCGGCGGACACCGCGCGATGGACGACGTCAAAGAGAGTGTCACCGAGCTGAAGCACTACCGAGACTCGTTTTTCCAGATCCCCGAGAGCGGCGAGACCCGCGCCAGCGATGACTGAGCGGGGCCCGGGAGAGAACTCCGACTCCAAACCCCGTCGCCAGGAGCAGGAGCAGGCGACCGAAGAGGTGACCGAGGTTGCCCCTGGCGTCCTTCGTACACAGCTACCGATCGATCTGCCGGGTCTCGGCCATGTCAACTGTTATGTGATGGAGGACGAGAGGGGGATCGCAGTTGTCGACCCCGGACTTCCCGGAGAGGACGGATGGCAAGACCTAGTCGATCGAATAGGTCGGGCTGGGTACGAGGTTCGAGACATCCACACGGCGATCATCACCCACTCTCACTTCGACCATTTCGGCGGCGCGTCTCGCCTGCGTGAAGAGTCCGGCGCAGACATCCTCACCCACGACAGCTTCAGCATCTTCTGGAACGGACAGAGCATCGACGATGAAGACTCGGCCAGCCTCGAACAAGCCACCGAAGAGGAACAAGATGCCGAGATAGAGCGCCTGTTCCACGAACGCCTGCCCTGGGGGACCCACAGATCTCGCCCACCTGAGGATCAGATCGAACGGTTCCGCAAGATGGGACGATTCGCTCGCTCGCCGATCTGGACACCGGAGCCGACGATGCGCGGCATCGATTCCGAGACCATCCGTCTCGCTCGCCGCGAATGGGTAGCACTCCACACACCCGGGCACACCCACGATCACCTCTGCCTTTACGATCCCGAACACGGTGTGATGTTCTCGGGCGACCATGTGCTGCCGACGATCACGCCCCACATCGGCGGTTTCAGCGGGTCGACCGATCCACTTGCTGAGTTCTTCGACTCGCTTCGCCGAATGGCCACCTTCTCCGACGTAGGGACGGTGTTACCGGCGCACGGGCATCCCTTCACCGACCTCACCGAGCGGTCCCTGGACATCATCGAGCACCACGAAGGCCGGCTGGACACGATCAGACAGGCGACGGCCAAGGTCGGCACGGGAAACGTAACTGAATACATGCGCGTGCTGTTCAACGAGAGAGCATGGGGCGACATGGCCGAAAGCGAGACGTTCGCACACCTGGAGCACCTCAAAGAACTCGGCGAGCTGGACAGGTCGGATCCAGCCGGGGTCGCCCACTACACCGCATCCGAAGTGTTTCTCTAGCCCAAGCCGGCAGGCGCACGTATTGCCGCCCGGAACCCGAGCAGCTGGTCACAGCACTCTCGTAATTCGCTTGACAGCTCTAGACGAAGGTGGTCCCCTGGTCCTGGTCGCCCATGTAGGCGGCCGCACCACCTTGGGGTTGTCCCCAAGCTCTAGCCACCAGGAAGGACCCACGATGTTGATTCTCATGGATCAACCAAGCGCCACGGCGCAGGTCGTAGGTCCGCGCGCGGTCGCCGGTGTTCACCGGAATCCGGCCACCGTAGGCAACCGCAACCATGGCCTGGTGTGCTGGCACCGAACCGCCAACGACACGATTGCGATGGCGGCGACGTTCAAGCCCTACCACCAGCGGCCGAAGGAGACCCTCCCCTAGATCCAAGAGATCAAATCAGGGAGAACACCTCTGGAGGCCGCCGGGAAACCCGGCGGCCTTTCTGATTTTTGCGCCGCTCCCCCGAGCAACCAGAACAGGCAAGTCCCACAACTCGAAACCACGAACCGACAATCACAAACCCACGATCACAAGCAAGGAGAAGCGAACATGGTCGCTTCACTGCAAATCACATCCGAGACCTGGCACTCCCACGCTCGTTGCGCGACCGACGACAGCGTCGACAACGACGTGTTCTTCTCTGAGGAGTTGCACGAGATCACCACCGCCAAGAACATCTGCTCGGAGTGCCCCGTGCTGGCCCCGTGCCTCGAAGGCGCGATCGCCCGGCGGGAGCCGTGGGGTGTGTGGGGTGGGCAGCTCTTCGTCAACGGCAAGGTACTGATGGTCAAACGTCGCCGTGGCCGGCCACCAAAGGTGCCTCGCCCCGAGGACCAGGTACCGACCATCCCAGTTCCAGAACACCTCCAGGACCTGCTGCGGACTGCGTGAACCAAGAAAGCTGCCGGGCAACGGCCTATGCGAGCCCGGTGGTTCTTCTCGACACGCAGGTCGCCCTCCACCGAGGTAAAGGCGCCCGGGTGTCACTCCAGCAACCGAGTGATGCCCGGGCGGCCCAGTAGGCGGGGCAGGCGACCGGGTGGGAACTCCTGGGGGAATTGGGGCGTTGTACCAAGGGTTACCCCCTGACGACGAAATCCCCCCGGCTTGCAACTACCGTCGACTCCAGTGATTTCTCCCACCCACCCCGCTGACGACGTCGTCGAGGACGACGAAGCCGGTCGACGGCGCGCCATCTTCGGGCTGGTCGGTGGATTCTTGGCCGTACTGGTGGTGATCGTCGTAGTTCAGTGGATCACCGACAGTGAAGACTCGGCCCAAGAGCCGACCACTCTGCCGGCACTGACGTTCACGACGCTTGAAGGCGAGACATTTGCGCTAACCGACATCGGTGGTCAACCGGCGGTCATCAACTTCTTCGCTTCTTGGTGTGCCCCGTGTCTGGCCGAGATGCCCGACTTTGAAGAAGTCCATCAAGACACCGGTGACGACGTCTTCTTCCTCGGGGTGAACAGTCGGGAGACCGACATGGCCGTGGCTCGCGATGTCGTCGACTCCACCGGGGTCACCTACACGATCCTGTTGGGCGACGATGGCGGGCCAGGATCGCTCTATCAACACCTCAGCCCGCTAGGAGTGATGCCCACGACTGCCTTTGTCGCAGCCGATGGGACTGTTGTCGAAGTCCACTCCGGTGTACTGAATGGTGAAGAGCTCCGGTCTCGGTTGTCGGAGCATTTCGGCTGATGTTCGAGGCCGATCTCGCGTTCCCGCTCAGCGCCGGGTTGGTAGCCGCGTTCAACCCTTGTGGCTTCGCGATGTTGCCGGCATACCTCGCGTACTTCCTCGGGCTCGAGTCCGACGAGGAAGCGAGCAGTTCCCGCAACATCTTTCGAGGTCTCCGAGTCGGTCTTACGTTGTCCGCAGGGTTCGTATTCCTGTTCGGAGTCATCGGAGTTCTCACCAACACTGTGGTGTCGGAGTCGGCGATCGAGAGTCGTATCGGCTACGCCACATTCGGTTTCGGGATTCTCATGGTCCCCTTGGGCATCGCGATGTTGTTCGGGTTCGAGCCGAAACTCCGCCTTCCCCGGATGCAAGCGGGCACGGGTAGCCGAGAGCTGCCATCGATATTCATGTTCGGCATCTCATACGCAATCGTGTCGATCAGCTGCACTGCGCCCATCTTCTTCGGAAGCGTCATCGGATCATTCGGGCGGGAAAGTTTTGTCGACAGCCTGGCGGTGTTCATCGCTTATGCACTGGGGATGAGCCTGGTCATAATGACCCTGACACTCGGGATCGCGATGGCGAGAACCGGGATCGCCACGAACATGCGTCGGTTCCTTCCTTACGTCAACAGGGTGTCGGGCGGATTGCTCGTGATCGCTGGGGCGTTCCTGGCCTGGTACGGGTGGTGGGAGATCCAGATCGCCCGCGGCAGCAGCGAAAGCAACGCGCTGGTCGACCTGTCCAACGATGCATCGGCGAGGCTCCAGGAGTGGATCAACGACGTCGGGACCGGCCGATTCGCGATGGCGACAGTGGTCATCATCGTCGGCGCTCTTACCTGGGCACTCACTGCCGGCCTCACCAGGCGCTCCGACCGCCTGATCTTGCGCGGCGGCTTCGTCGTGGTCTATCTGCTCATTGAGGCGGTTCGTTATGAGTTCGATCTGTTGATACTTCCGCTCCTCCGAACAGTCGCGGACATCCCAGAACGAGTGTCCAACTGGTTCACCGATCCGGGACGTTGGCCCGTGCTCTTCGAAGTTGCTCTGGCATCAGTGCTGATCGCCATCGCCTTCTTCTGGACCCGACACATGGTGGCCCGAACCCGAGGCCGCGACTCTGCGACTCCTACCGACAGCCGGGAGGACACACTCAACGTGTCGGTGTAGGAGGCGGCTGAGGCGCAGCCGACCCTCGCCACGGTACGGTCTTTGCATGCTCGCCGACCTTCTCAAGGAGAACGATGTCCTCGAGGAGCTCGCCCTGAGGTCGCGTCTCGGATTCATGGCGTACCACGGCGGCACGTTGGAGAAGACCACCGACGCCATCGCCCGTGAAGCCGCGGGACTCGCAGGGGCTTCCTACTACGCGGTTGTTCAGACACATGAAGAGCCGACGCACATTGCGTCAACCGAAGTCGTCCCCGAACACAGCGAAGCTCTCGACACCTTCTTGGACCACGTCTCGGTGGTGATCACAATTCACGGCTACGGGCGCGAACACCTCTTTCACTCCGTCCTCCTGGGCGGCCGGAATCGGGCCATGGCCAACCATGTCGCAGCCCACTGCCGGTTCGCGCTACCCCGGTACAACTTTCAGAGTGACCTGGCCGAAATACCGCGTGAGTTGGCGGGACAACACCGCCTCAATCCGGTCAATCGTCCAGATGATGCCGGCGTTCAGATCGAGCTCCCGCCCACCATTCGGTGGAACTATGACGAATGGGGATGGTCAGATCATGGAGAGGTCGGCCGGGGGCGCCAGGTCGAGACCCTGATCCAGTGTTTGGTAGCAGCTGCTCGTACCTGGCCACTCGAATCGTGACCAAGGCCTCCCGACAACATTCGGGACTCATCGACCGGTTGTGATGTATATGGTCCGGTCATGGACTTTCGGACCTTCATCGAACCACAGCAGGGCACCTCGTACGAGGCTGTCTTAGCACTGGCGCGCGCTAGCCAGCAGGCCGGCATGAGCGGCTTCTTCACCTCGGACCATTACCTGCGCATGGGCGGCGTCGATGGGCTGCCGGGCCCTCTCGACGCTTGGACGACACTCGCTGGGTTGGCCCGGGACACAGACACGATTCGGCTGGGCACGTTGGTGACCCCAACTACGTTCCGTGGCCCGGGATCGTTTGCAATTCAAGCCGCCCAGGTAGACCAGATGAGCGGCGGACGAGTCGAGATCGGGCTGGGTGCCGGTTGGTATGAAGCCGAACACGCCGCCACCGGTGCCGAGTTCCCGAGTGTCGAAGACCGGTTCGATCGTTTGGAGGACACCGCCGCGATCCTCACCGGGCTGTGGGCGACGCCCGTTGGGGAACTCTTCTCCTATTCCGGTGCACACTTCGAGATCGTCGATTCCCCGGCGCTACCGAAACCCGCTCAAGTTCCAGGACCGCCGATCATCATCGGCGGGAAGGGCAAGACCAGAACCCCGCGGTTGGCCGCGACGGTCGGCGCCGAGTTCAACCTCCCCTTCAGCAGCGTCGAAGATTGGTCCCGGGTCGTCGAGAACGTGAAGCAATCGTGTACCCAACATGGACGCGATCCCAGCGACTTGGTGTACTCAGCTGCCCAGACGGTGTGTATTGGTCGAGACGAACCTGAGTTCGTGACCCGAGCGGAGAAGATTGGGCGAGACCCCGCTGAGCTTCGCGAAAACGCAGTTGCCGGCTTGCCGAACGAGGCAGTCGCCCGGTTGGAACGGTTCGGCGCTGCTGGTTGTCAACGTGTCTACCTGCAGTGCCTCGACATCGACGACCTCGATCACATGGACCTGATCGCCACGGAGATCATCGGCGCGATCTGACATGGACCTGAGTAGTCGCCGAGAGCAGTACGAGAGCGAGGGGATCGACGCCCAGGGCCTCAGCGACGACCCGTTCGACCAGTTCGAGATCTGGTATCGACAGGCCGAGGCGGCCGACCTGTGGGACCCCAATGCCTGCGTAGCGGCCACCGTCGACAGCGATGGTTGGCCCAGTGCCAGGTACGTGCTGCTCAAAGCTTTCGACCTCGACGGATTCGTCTTCTTCACGAACTACGACAGCTACAAAGCCGCCGCTTTCGCCACCACCGGTCGCGCAGCACTCACGTTTGGCTGGCTCCCGCTCCGACGCCAGGTCCGGATCGTCGGGTCAATTGAAGAAACCAGCGCCGAGGAGTCGGATCAGTATTTTGCCAGCCGACCTCGCGGCAGTCAGATCGCGGCATCTGCATCGCCACAGAGTCGTGAGATCCCGGACCGAGCACATCTGGAGGCAATGGTCGCTGAGGCCCGGGCTGCATCGGCCGAGGCAGATGTTCCGCGTCCGCCGTACTGGGGTGGTTATCGCGTGAGGCCACATTCGATCGAGTTCTGGCAAGGACGACCCGACCGCCTGCACGACCGGATCCGCTATGACTTGAACGCGGGGTCGTGGTCCAAGGCTCGCCTGGCGCCCTGAACCCGGCGATCGCGACGGTACGGTCGTCGGCATGCACCCACGTTCGGCTGCTGCAGTTGCGGTTGGTGGTGCCCTCGGCGCCGGCTTGCGTTGGGGGCTGCTCGAGCTGTTCGAGTCTTCGTCTGCATCGTGGCCCTGGGGAGTCTTCCTCGCAAACGTCGCCGGTTGCGCCGCGCTTGGCTTCATCGTTGGCGGGCCGGCTGCAATAGTCGACGGCCACACGCTCGTGGGTCTCACGGCCGGCTTCTGCGGTGGACTCACCACATTCTCCGGTTTCGCCTTCGACGCAGCGCTGATGTTGCGCGCCGACGACTGGTGGTTGTTAACGGGTTACCTCGCTGCTTCGCTCGGGTTGGGTATCGGCGTGTTTGTGGCGTCTCGGCAACTGGCACGGACGATGATGAACGAGACCGCTCGGTGATGCTCTACGTAGGTTTCGCTGCGCTAGCCGCCATAGGGTCCGTAGCTCGCTGGCAGCTGTCGCGGCTCAACTACGCCGAGTGGCCCGCAGGCACACTCACCGCCAATATCGGGGCGGCTTTCCTGCTTGGACTACTGCACGACACCGGCGGTGACGCCTTGATCCTGATCGGAGCCGGCGCACTCGGCAGTTACTCGACCTTCTCCACCATCGTGCGCGAGGTGACCGAGACGACAGAGACCGGCCAACGAGGGCTCGCGCTGCGCTACCTGGCAACAACTCTCGTGCTGGGAATCGGTGCTGCCTGGCTGGGCATCCAACTTGGGTGATCAACTGGGATAGGTTCAGACCATGACGTCCGCACCGGTATCGCTCGCTGTCTGGTCTGACTTTCTTTGACCGTGGTGTTACGTCGGGACCGTGCGTCTCGACGATGTGGAGCGCCACTTTGGCGACAGCATCGAGATCAAGTGGCACAGCTTCTTGTTGCGAACAGAGCCGAAGACGACCGACAGGGACAAGTTCGTCGCCTACACCGAGGGGTGGTCCCGGATGGCGGAG
>JBPCTU010000190.1:0-2850 GCA_051011515.1 Acidimicrobiales bacterium | reverse complement strand
CTGCTCTCTGCTTGCGTTCGATCAGCTGGGGAACTGAACTCGAAGGACCGAACGGGCGCTTGGCGGTCAACAGCTCGTAGAGAACTGCTCCGAACGCGTAGATGTCAGCTCGCTCGGTTACCTCGCCCTCCGCTTGTTCGGGGCTGAGATAGAGCGCGCTGTCGACTGAAGCCGTGCGGGGAGACGCTGTCGCCCCTACTCCGGTAGCGACGCCGAAGTCCCCCAGATACGAGGCGCCATGTTCGTCGAACAAGATGTTCGCCGGTTTGACGTCACGGTGCACTACCTGCTGGGCATGAGCGGTCGCCAGTGCGCCCCCGATCTCATCGACCACTCTCGCCATCCGGTTCAGCGACAGAGGCCCATGAGACTCGAGTAAGTGTTCCGCGGTGCCCCCTCTCAGATAGCGCATCACGAGGTACGCGCCACCCGGCTCGCGCCAGTAGTCGACGAGGGGAACGATGTGTGGGTGTTCCAGACGCGCCACTGTCCTGGCTTCGGCATCAAATCGCCTGACGAACTCGGGGCTGTCAGCGAGTTCTGGCCGGATCACCTTGATGGCGACCTCCCGACCCAACGCAGGTTGGCTGGCCCGGTAGATCCGGCCGAAGGCACCCTCACCGATCTGTGGCCCGAGTTGGTAGCCGCGTAGCTGTCGGCCGACAGGAGCCGACGACTTCAACAACGGATCTCGCTCGATGATCTGTTGTTCCAAGGAGCGCAGTTCTTGTGACGCCTCGACCCCCACCTCGTCCTGGAGGAACTGTCGGTATGCCTGGAAGACGCGGACGGCTTCCACCTGGCGGCCCGCCCGATACAACGCCAGCATCTGTTGGCCCCGCGGGCGATCACGAAGTGGGTGCAGATCTGTGAACCTCTGGAGTTCACCAACAACGTCGTCGTAGAGGCCACATCCGAGCATCGCCTCGAATCGTTCCTCTTCGGCTACAAGCCGGAGTTCGTCGAGTCGGGCAGCCTCGCCGGCGCACCAGTCCTCGTCACTGAACTCGCTGAGGGCGCGATCGCGCCAAAGAGCCAAGGCCTCCTCGATCGAAGCGAGAGTGGCGGCAGGATCTGAAGAGACCGATCGAGCAGAGTTCAGGAGGTTCTCGAACCTGGCACTGTCGATTGCGTCGGGGCTTCGCTCGAGCCGCCAACCATTCGAGTCGGTGTGCAACGGGGCCGCTCCAGCCTCGTCGAACACCCGGCGAGCGCGAGCGACGTAAGTGCGCAACGTGTTACGGGCCTGTTCCGGCGGCGCACCCACCCAGACAATGTCAACCAGGCGTTCAGCCGACAGTGGGTGCCCATCCGCCAGCACCAGCGCCCCGATCAGACGCCTCTGGCGAGCGCCACCGACGTCGATACGAAGGCCATCCGCGCACACTTCGAACGATCCCAGCACCCGGTAGTCAAGTGTCGTTGTGATGCTGCGCCACCTCCCCCTGCGCCCCGTACCTGACAGAGGCTCACCTGGGACCGTTGCATCAGCGTTGCAGTGAGCATCTTCGCAGGTCAAAGGGGTCGATGCGAGAAGACGTAGACGTTTCAGACGGTGCCGTGTCGGCAGCCTTGCAACGGTAGCGGCACGCCACGACAAGACGGTCGGGCATGGCTCGTGTTCGACCTCTCTTCCTGCTCTCGGTTCTTGTGGGTGTCCTGGCGGTCTGGAGCTCTCTCCCCCAGACCGACGGGTCGGAACACTCAACAAGCGGTGGCTCGCTTCAGAGGGCAGAGGGGTTGCCTTCTGAAGCGAGGCCCGCTCGAGGGTCGACGACGCCGCTCGAGAGCCCAGTCGAAGCGGTGCCCCTAACCGAGAACGAAACAGCTCTGATCGAGTTGGTAGCGGACCGATTTGCTGCCATCGGCCTCCAGTTGCCCGAGATTGC
Organism: Acidimicrobiales bacterium; assembly: GCA_051011515.1. Taxonomy (GTDB): domain Bacteria; phylum Actinomycetota; class Acidimicrobiia; order Acidimicrobiales; family UBA8592; genus JBPCTU01. The sequence continues at coordinate 961 of JBPCTU010000190.1, read as the reverse complement.
TGTCTCGTTCTCCGACAAGACCGCCGACTGCAAGTGGGCGCATGGGATCTACAACGGCGACGAGGGTGGGCACCGGGTTCGCGTCTGTGTTCCAGATAACGGCACCTTCGCTTCCAGCCTGCAACGCCAACGGACGTTGACACACGAGTTTGCTCATGCTTGGGACCATGCGAACCTCACCGCGGCCGACCGCGAACGGTTGCTGAGAATCGTGGATGCCTCAGATTGGTACGCACCTGAAGCCGAATGGGATGAACGGGGCGCGGAGCGGTTTGCCGAGACCATCGTGTGGGGCCTGTACGAACAGGTCCGTAGGCCAGTTTTGATAGACGCCCCTTGTCGCGAACTTCATGCCGACTTCTATGCAATAACCGGCCAAGCGGCGCTCGGGCCTGTCGCGCAAGGCTGTGAGCTCCAGTCGGTAGACGGGCGGACCGCTTGAATCGTCCCTTGTGCTACTCGAGTGCTGGAGGCCAGGCGAGTAGCTCACACACCGTGCCCAAGAACTCGGCACCGGGCGACCCGTCGATCACGCAATGGTCGATGGTCAGGCTCAAGGTCATCTCTTGTCGCCAACCCACGCCGTTGCCATGGCGCACCGCCTTCTCGGCGATCCGGCCGACACCCAGAATCGCCACCTCGGGTGGGTTCAGGATCGGCGTGAAGGCATCGACCCCCTGCCCTCCCAACGAAGTCACGGTGAAGGTACTGCCGGACACATCCTCTGCCGAGAACGACCCCGACCTCACGTTCTTGGCAAGACGAGCGGACTCCGCTGCGATGTCAGCCAACTTCAGCTGATCAGCGAACCTGACCACGGGGACCACGAGTCCGTCGTCCAGCGCCGTCGCTACTCCGATGTGAACGTCGCCCAAGAGGCGGATCTCGTCGCGTTCCAGAACCGCGTTGAGAAATGGATGCTGCCTGAGGGCCATGGCGGCCGCCCGCACCACGAAGTCGA
>JBPCTU010000189.1:0-2955 GCA_051011515.1 Acidimicrobiales bacterium | reverse complement strand
CCGGTGCATGGAACACGCCCTCGAGGTGCGCGTCGGGAACGGTCCCCGCGAGTGCGGGAGCGGTCCACTGCTTGTGACCAGCTGGGCTCTCCATGAGCTCCCAGTCGTTGTCCATGAGGGTCTCGAGGTAGTTGTTGTCCCACGTGGTCGGCGTGGAGTTCCACGCACCTTCGAAGCCGGCCGTGGTCGTGTGTTCAGCCTTGCCCGACTCGAACCCGTTCTTCCACCCCAGAAGCTGCTGCTCCATGGGGGCGCCCTCGGGCTCCGGTCCCACCTCGTCTTCTGGGCCGGCGCCATGCATCTTGCCGAAGGCATGACCGCCGACGACCAGTGCCACAGTCTCCTCGTCGTCCATCGCCATGCGACCGAACGTCTCGCGGATGTCGCGCCCCGATGCCACCGGGTCAGGGTTGGCGTTGGGACCTTCGGGGTTCACGTAGATGAGGCCCATCTGCACCGCGCCGAGCGGTTCCATGAGATCGCGGTCACCGCTGTAGCGCTGATCGTCGAGCCAGACGTTCTCCGGTCCCCAGTAGATGTCCTCCTCGGGGGCCCAGACGTCTTCACGACCACCGGCGAAGCCGAACGTCGTGAAGCCCATGGATTCCATTGCCACATTGCCGGTGAGGATCAAGAGGTCGGCCCACGAGAGCTTGCGGCCGTACTTCTTCTTGATCGGTTCGAGGAGGGCTCGGGCCTTGTCGAGGTTCCCGTTGTCAGGCCAACTGTTGAGCGGGGCAAACCGCTGGGTTCCGGATGCGCCACCGCCGCGACCGTCGTGGGTGCGGTAGGTGCCCGCCGAGTGCCACGTCATGCGAACGAACAAGGGGCCGTAATGACCGAAGTCCGCAGGCCACCAGTCCTTCGAGTCGGTCATGAGCGCCGTGAGGTCGGCCTTCACTGCGGCGAGGTCAAGCGTCTTGAACTCTGCGGCGTAGTCGAAGTCATCTCCCATTGGGTTCGACTTCGAGGAACCCTGGTCCAAGATGTTCAGGTTGAGCTGGTTCGGCCACCAGTGCTGATTCGCCGAGCTACCCCGAGCCGAATGGTCGTTGTGCAGCACCGGGCATTTGTTGTCATCAGACATGTTTCTCCTTGACTTCCTTGAATTCTCTGGTGGTTGGTATGTGGTGAACGGGTGGATCGGTGGTCATGCCGTCTGACACGCAGGGCATCGACCCCAATAGACAACTTCGGCTTCATCGATCTCGAAGCCATGATTGTCGTCAGGGGTCAGACACGGTGTCGATCCGACTGCACAATCGATGTCGAACATCGTTGCACAAACGCGGCAGACGAGGTGGTGGTGATTGTCGCCGACGCGGTCTTCGTAGCGCGCAACCGAACCGCTCGGCTGAATGCGACGGATCAAGCCTTTGTCGACAAAGACGCCGAGCGTGTCGTAGACCGCCTGGCGTGAGATCGAACCGATCCTGGACCTCACAACTTCTGTGAGTTCCTCGGTTGTGGCATGAGGTCGGGCGGACACTGCTTCCATGATGGCCAACCGCTGCGCGGTGACTTGCACCCCACGGGTTCGAAGCTGCTGCTCGATGGCCTCCTCCACGAACGACACACAATCAGATTTTCTGGACTGAGTCAACGGTTTGACAGAGACGTTTATCGCGCCAGTGGATCCGGACGCTCGCGCGTGTCAACACCGGACTTTCGGAGCAAGTACCCCGACGTCTAATCCCGACGTCCGATAGCTTCACCCTCGTGACAGGCTGCGTCGCAGGCCCGGACGGAAGAGGACGATGAAGATCGTAAAAGCATCGCGGGACCACATCGCAGAGGTTTCCCGGCTCTTCGACCTGTATCGGCAGTTCTACGAATGTCCACCCGATCCCGAGCTCGCAACGAAGTTCATCACCGAACGCATCGAACGCGAGGAGTCGGACATCTTCGTCGCGATGGACGGCGACGCCGCGGCCGGATTTGTACAGCTCTACCCTTCGTTCTGTTCGGTGCAGGCGGTGAAGATCTTCATCCTCTATGACCTCTATGTCGAAGCCTCCCAGCGAAGATTGGGCCTGGGCGAGCAACTCATGAACGCGGCCACCGATTGGGCCAGATCGAGAGGCGCAGCCCGGCTCGACCTCCTCACTGCCCACGACAACGTCGACGGCCAGCGCCTATACGAGAAGCTGAAGTGGGTCAGGACTGGCGAGGACTTCCGCGCCTACTCCCTCGACATCGGATCGGATAGCTGAGGCGCTGAGTCCGGGCCCATCGCAGCTTGGCGGCAGCCGCCAGCCCTCTTTGGCCGCGGAAATTCGTTCGCTCCTAACCGACTGCCTTGAAGAGCAAAGGTATGGCGGCGGTAATGAGCCCCGCGACAAGAAGGTTGGTGACTTCGCGCGCTGACAGGCGGCCGGCCATGCGAGCCCCCAGTGTTGATCCCACGAGTGCGCCGAGCAATAGCGGGGGAAGTTTGGCCCAAACGACATTGCTTGCAAGAGTGTGGCCGATGGTCGCGGCGAGGCTCCCGGCTATTCCTGCCGCAGCCGTTGTGGCGGCAGCCCGATGGGCTTGGAGGTGCCGCACCCGCATCATCAACGGCACCGTCAATAAGCCAGCGCCCACTGCGAACGTCCCCGAAACCGCTCCGACGACTAGCCCGCCGCCGAGCAGTGCCCCGCGCCCAGGTTCGCCATCCGGTGCGGATTGAGGAATAGTCCTGCCAAACGCCACTAACACCGCGAGCAGAATGAGAAGAACACCGAGCAGGCTCACGAAAACGTCGGCGTCTAGCCGGCCTGCCACAAGCCAGCCAAACAACAACGCCGTCGGGGCCGAAGTGAGGGCGAGCCAACCGGCGGCGGGTCGATCCACTAAGCCATCACGGTCATATGCACGTGCGCCGTTCAAACCAATCGCCAGAAGCGCAATCGTTGCGGTTCCCACTGCTTCGACTCCGACAAAGTCGAATAGCACCACTAGGCCTGGCACCAG
>JBPCTU010000188.1:0-4494 GCA_051011515.1 Acidimicrobiales bacterium | reverse complement strand
CCGGCATCTCGCACCACTCGCTCGTCGTCGTCCGCACCAGAGTCGTCGCGACCCGATCCGTCGTCCGAGGGCTCGGTCATCAGGCGAGAAGCTCGACTTCCGTGGTGGACACGTTCCGAGCGACCCCGACGACAGGCAACGCACGCGTGGGGCCGTTGCGAACGCGACACGAGATCGTTCGGTCGACTCGGTGGGCCATCTCGACCAGGGTGCTTCGACCGGCTCCATCGAAACCCATGCGCGGCACCTTAGTGCGGGTGTTCTCCATCGAGGACACGCTGTATCGCCTCACCGCACTCGTTCTCCTTCCGTGCCTCGGTCAGCGTCCGGCTGCCTCACGTTGACGACCGCAGCCACTCTGTCTCGGTGTGAGGCGATCGAAGTGAGCAAACCCCGGAAGAGTTACCGGCGTGTTACCGGCGCGATCCCGCACCACAGCCGAGCTCATCACGCGCACGGGATCCGACACCGACCCCTCACGCAACCGGCACGCCGATCAGTGCGGCGAGTCCGGCTCGGATCTCCGCGACGCGGGCCGGGTCGAGATGATCCGCGGCTCGCCTCTCCGCCACGTCGAGCAGGAACCGAACGAATGTCGCTCGTCGCCGGGCTCGTGGTTGCGCATATGTCAGGAGCATTGCCTCCTGCACCTCAGCCAAGTCAACGGACGTGTGGTATCCGAGAAAGAGCTGGGACAAGGATGCCCACTGGGTAGCTGTTGTGAGAGGTTCGAGCAGCTCCAGGGCCCGATCGGCCGCAGTCGTTGCACTTGCGAGATCCTGATCGAGGCACGAGACGAGAGCGATACCAGCCGCTCCGACGATCGCTGGGTCGGGATCCCCGATTCTGCGGCCCGACTCGTACGCCTGGCGGTAGGCGGCGCGGGCGCGAGAGTAGTGGCCGGCGTCCTTGAGCGCAGTACCCCAGTATCCGTAGGTCACCGCCCTGCTCCACTCGTCTGACCTCTCGGTGGCCAACTCAGCAGCTCGTTGGAGATGCCCAATTGCCCCTCTCGCCGGCTGGAGAGCATGCTCGACGATGCCGGCGACGAGGACGGCGAAGGTCTCGGCCCATCGGAAGTCTTCACCGGCGACCAGATCGCAGGCCGCTGTGACTGACTCCCGTGCATCGTCGTCCTGGCCGGCGAGCCATTGGTTGAGCCCGAGGAGGGCAGTCGCAACGATGGCCGTCTCGACGTCGCCGACGACGCTGGCGGTCCTCAATGCGTGCTCGGCGTGCGCCGAGCTGTCCCGGATTTGCTGTTCGGGGCTTTCGAGGCCGATCCAGGACGCGATCAGGTGGACTCGTGGGGTCGAGTCGTAGATGTGTGGGCCGGAGGCGGTCAGGGCACTTCGGATCGCCGGATAGGCCGCAGCGTGATTGCGGAACCGGGTCCAGACGAGCCCGACGAGGGCCACCAAGTCGAGCGCTTCTTCGACGTGGTCCTCGTCGATGAACGTTTCGATCGCTTGCAGGAAGTCCGGCGTGCTCTCTTCGCATCGCTGCAACCATTGAGGCTGCTGAAGGCCTCCGGTCAGGTGCTGGCCGGCCTGCTCGGCCAACTCGAGGAAGCACCGAGCGTGGCTCATCCGGTGGTCGCGGTCCTTCCCGGCTTCGCCCGCTCGGGCCATGGCGAATTCCCGGATCGTGCTCAACGTCGCGAATTGACGTCGCTGCGATACCTCGCCGTAGGTCCGCAGGAGCGACATGTCGCGCAACGAAGCCACCGCAGCAGCAGCCAGCGATTCGTTGTTGGTGTCGAGCAATCGCGCTGCGTCCGTGGTCGTGAACGGGCCACTGACCCGGGCAAGCACCTGAAGGAAGTCCTGTTGCTGGTCGTCCAGCAGGTCGTAGCTCCAAGCGATCGCCGCCGCGAGTGACTGATGGCGGGGCTCGACACCGCGCTGGGACCCCAAGATCGTGCCGTAGCCCTCGACCTGCCGCTCGATCTCTGCGATCGCGAGTGATGCGACTCTGGCGGCAGCGAGCTCGATGGCGAGTGGAAGACCGTCGAGCTTCTTGCACAGCCGCTGCGCCGCCGGCACATCCGCAGGCGCTAGCCGAAACCCCGGGGAGGCTGCCTGGGCGCGATCTGTGAACAACCGTAGTGCCGGGTAGGCCTCGAGAGCCTGGTGCGGATCGAGAACCTCATCGCCTTCGGCCCCGGCTCTGAGCGGCACGATCGGGTAGACCAGTTCGCCTGGCAGTCCGAGCCGTTCGCGACTGGTCACCAGGACCGCCGCGTTCGGACACTCCTGCAAGATGGCTGCCACGACGTCGCCCACGCCGTCGATGACATGCTCACAGTTGTCGAGCACGATGAGCGTCTTCTTGGTACCGATGAGCCGGCCAGGAACGAAGACCTGCCAATTGCGGTCCGAAGAACGGTGGAGGAGCGCTCCGAGTTGGTCGGTGAGTCTCACCGGGACCTGGTCGTCCGCAGTAACGACTCCCAGGTCGATGTACCAGGACTCCATCGAGGCCGCCGACACGACGCGGCGGGCCACCTCGATCGCGGCAGTGGACTTTCCGACACCGACCGGACCGGTGACGGTGACGAGCCTCCGATCCAAGACGTGCATCAACAACTGTTCGATGTCTGCCTCGCGCCCGACCACCGACGCGGCCCGGCTGGGCACGTTGTTCGGCGTCGCCGGTGCGGTGAGAACCAACCGCGGGTCCTGCACCAGGATCTGTTTCTCGAGATCGATCAGAGCCTTCGAGGGTTCGAGTCCCAGGTCGCCCACGAGCCTGGCCCGTGCGACTTGGAAGGTCTGGAGGGCCTCTCGCTGCAGTCCGGCCCGGTGAAGCGCCAGCATGAGGAGTTGATAAAAGGGCTCCCGATGCGGGTGATCACTCACGAGATTCTGAAGATCTGCGATCAGCTCGTGTGACTCGCCCGACGCCAACCGCGCGGCGAGGAGGTCCTCGTATGCCTGCAGCCTGAGCCCTTGGAGTCGCCGAGCCTCCGTCTGCACGAAGTCGTCGTAGCGGAAGTCGGCGTAGGCCTGGTCGGACGTCCACAAGTCAAGCGCTTGGCGCAGCCGAGCGGGTCGATTGCCATTGTCTCCGCTGGTCAAGAGTGCTTCGAACCGATCTGCATCAACCGATTCAGGCCCGATGACCAGCCTGTACCCGCCCCTCTCCCGCACGATCACACCCGGCGCACCGAGCCTTTTCCGTAGGCGCGACACTGAAGTCCGCAGCGCTTGTCCAGGGCTCCGCGGGGTCTGGCCCGGCCAGAGCGCATCGAGGATCTGGTCGTCGAGCAGCGCACGAGATCGAGTCATCAGCAGCAGCGCCAACAGGCGCCGCTCGAGTGGGCGACTCAGGTCGACTGGCTCACCGTCGCGGGTGACCGAGAGGGGTCCGAGCACCCGGTACTCCAGCACCGCCGCAGAATAGCCGCCCTCCTCGGCGTCGGCGATCCGTCCGACACGGTCGGCGGAACGCGAAGAACAGCCCAACGCAGCGGCATCGGCGCTGCGTCGGGCCGTTCGGGGGGCGAGTCAGCGATGCAGCCGCATCGCTGGGATCGGCGGGTGACTCAGGTGATCTCCATCTCCTCGGCCGCGGCCGCTTCGATGTCCGGGTCTTCCGCCGCCATCTGCTCGAGCTTGGCGAGCGACTCACCTTGGAGCTGGTAGTGGACCGCTTCGCCACCCAAGTGTTCCGTCGCGGGCAGGATCGCGTCCCAATCGGCGTCCTCGACAACAGTCGCCAGCGCCGACTCTGTGAGCCCAAGCTTGTCGGTCAAGACGTCACGGATCTCACGGCGGTCGTTGCTCCGGAAGAAGCCGACGGCCCAGCCGACCACCGCTCCCACGATGGGACCCCCCAGAACTGCACCGATGACGAGGCCGATGGCTCCGCCTTTTCCGCCACCGATGAACCCCTTGTTGTCCAGCTTGATCTTGCCCTTGTCGGTCCGGGTGATCACCGCAGCGTCGTGGATCTTGAGCTTGCCCTCCTTTTCGAGCTCCTTGAGTGTATCGACGGCGCGGTCAGCGGTGTCCTTACCCTCGTAGACCACGACTGCGAAGTCGTACGGCTTGTCCTTGTCGAGTTCCATCAGTTGGTCATCCTTCCGGTTCCGGGCAGCGTTCGCTGCCTCTCGTTCACCACCGCAGCCGGTCTCTTCAGCGTTTGGGCGGTCAAGGAGAGCCAACCGAACCGCTGTTACCAGCCTGTTACTGGCCTGTGTTCCGGAACGATCTCGCCCGCTGGTCGGCGAGAGTGCGGGATCGCGTCGCGGCTCGCCCCCGGCTCAGCGACGCTCACCTGCGACCGGGCCAGGGACCCTGGCCCCAGGTACGGTCGGTCAGGCGTCGAGAAAGGGGAGCACATGGCCACTACTGCCGAGTATTTCAACTCCGGGCTGCTGAAACCGGCGGCGCCGCCAGGTGAGCGGATGGAGGCGGGGCGCGCCCAACGTGATGCTGTGCCGCTCGAGGCTCACGCGGACATCGCTGCTCTCGCCAGTCGCCGTGATCC
>JBPCTU010000187.1:0-3052 GCA_051011515.1 Acidimicrobiales bacterium | reverse complement strand
ATGACTATCAGCTGGCCATGAAAACAGGCTGCCCAGGCATCGACTCGAGCGTCACCGGGCGCCGCGTCCAACTCGTTCAGCGTCGCCTGCGCCACCACCAAGTCGCCTGACGCGAGGGCAGCCTCACACGCCAACAACAGCAGTGGGTGTCGGCGCGCGTCGGTCGGGTCCAATGTCGCCAGGGCCCGCTGTGCCAACCCGCTGGCACCCAGGGTGTCGTCGCGTTCCAAAGCGCGCCGAGCAGCAGCCTCGAACAGTCCGCCGGCGATGGAGCCAATACGTCTTGTTTCGTCATCGTCGACACCGAGTTCGCGCCGGTAGTGGAACGCCTGCTCGTAGTGGAAGCCGATCGTGGTCTCGTGTTCACCAACCAGATCCGATGCCGTTTGCTCGGTCCACTCGGCGATTCGCAGGTGAAGGTCAGCTCGGTTCCCTTTCAGTAGTCGCCGGTACGCGGCGTCTCTGATCAGAACGTGGTGGAACCGGAAGATCGGTTCGTTTCCCCAGTACGAACCAGTCGGGTCGAGCACCTCCTTGCGACGCAGGGTCCCCACCACCGCCTCGAGTTCCGACCTGGTCAGGTCCGGCGCCAGCATGGCTACCGCCCCGCGCGGGAATTCGGTCCCGACCACCGAGGCGAGCTCCAGCACCCGTCGCTCGTCCGGAGGCATCCGTTCGACACGGCTGGCCAGCAGGGACTGGATGGTTGGCGGAACCTCGACGGCATCAGCGTCGATGGCCATTTCCCAACCGTCTCCGGCGCGGGCGATGGTTCCGTCGTCGACGAGCATGCGGATGAACTCACGGACGAACAGCGGGTTGCCCTGGGTGGAATCCGGCAGTCGGTCGACCAGGTCGTCGGGTAGGCGATCGGACCCGAGGATCATCGCTGCAAGTTGCTCGGTGGCACGCGGATCGAGACCTTCGATAGGCACGACCGTGGACACCCGGCCGCCTCGTTCAGTCAGCGCTGGACGGACGTCACGAAGCTCTGGGCGCGCCAGGCCGAGAATCAGGATCGGTGCGTCCTCGACCCACTCCACGAGGTGCTCAACCAAGTCCAGGAACAGCGGCTCGGCCCATTGAATGTCGTCGACCACGAAGAGGACCGGTCGCTCCTGGGCGAACATCTCCGCCAACCGGCGAACGGCGAAGAACGCCTCTTCAGTCGACTTCGGCGCACTGGCACCGACGAAACTGCCAAGAAGCTCTTTGAGGCGATGTCGGTCGCGCACATCCGAGCCAACCACACCCTCGAGAGCAGCCTCCATCTCTTCCGGGGTATGGCCTGCCTCGATCCCTGCAAGCGACCTCAACAGGTCTGCGATCGGTGCAAAGGTCGAGGTCCCGGATCGCTCGCACCGCAACTCGAACACCCGGAGGCCGTCGCCGATCCGACCAGAGAGCTCTTGAGCCAGACGGGTCTTGCCTACGCCGGGCGAGCCCAGCACCATGGCGAGCTTCGCAACCCGCTCGTTCACGATCGAGTCGAAGGTGGCCTCCAGCGCCTCCAGTTCTTCGTCTCGCCCGACGAAGGGAGTTGTGTCGTCCTCCTCTCGAGGAACGTCCACTTCGACAACTTGGAAGGTGGCTACCGGCTCGGCCTTGCCCTTGACGGTGACCTCACCCAACACCTCGTAGGTGAACCGCGAGCGGGTCAGACGCCAGGTGTCCTCACCGACAAGAACCTGCCCTGGCACACATTCCGCTTCCAGCCGGGCGGCGGTGTTGAGGGCGTCGCCGACCAGATCGGCGTCGTCGTCGGAGATCACCAGCTCACCCGTGTTGACGCCTACCCGCAGACCCAGCGCCACTCCGTAGCGATCCTGAACATGAGCTTGGATGGGACCGAACCGGCGCTGGAGCTCCATCCCGGTCGCGACTGCTCGATCCGCGTCGTCTTCGGCCACCTCGGGAATCCCGAACGTGGCCATGACTCCATCGCCGATGAACTTGGCGACCGTCCCCCCGTGAGCCTCCACTGCTGATTGGGCCATCTCGTGGTACCGGCCCAGCGCCTCTCGCGACGATTCCGCGTCCACGGCCTCAGCGAAGGCCGTCGACCCCACCAAGTCGCAGAACAAGACGGTGACTGTTTTTCGAACGGCACCTGTCGAAGACTGGGCGACGGAGCTAAGGCGAGGTGTCGCTTCCTGGGTCGGCAGCGGAGGAGCTGACCCACTCGCGGGTGCACCACCTCCAACAGCAGTACCGCAGCCTTCGCAGAACCTGTCGTCGGGCTGGAGCAGTCGTCCGCAGTTGCCGCAACCCAGAGCGAACGGAGACCCGCACCCGCGACAGAACTTGGCGTCCACACTGCATTGGGTGCCGCACGCCTCACAGAACACCTAGGTGGCCTCGGTCTCCGGCGGATCTGTTGATTCTGTTGTCAGGTTCACGGGCGCGGCCTTCGAATTGTCCCCCGCATCGGCCCCAACAGAGCGTAAGGCCACACCCTCGACCGACGCCAGCTGGCTGTCTGGGTCTGGCCCACTGTGCGTGACACGATCGGCGGCCGGCACAGCGGCAAGTTCCTCGAACTTGGCCATGGCGGCGTCGAAGTCGCCCTCGTCAAAGTGCTCGGTGCGAACGACCTGCCCGTCCCGGCTGACCCACACGTGATGATTCGTTCGATGTGTCTGGGGCGACTCCGTTCTGTGATCCGCGGTCCCGAAACCAACAGCAGACGTGAGTCGGTGCATCTCTCGGTATACGAGTGAATACCCCGAGCCTTCCTGAGAACGAATGCGGTCAATGAAGCCGTCCCGGTCCAACTCCGGCCACGCGAGCGTTCGATGGTCGACGCTGACGAAGTCGTCAGCCAAGAATTGCGTGATCTGGTCGTAGTCGCCGTCCATGGTCATCACGCTGGCACCGGTGAACGGCCGATACGCAGCCGCGAGTTCTGGATCGATCGAATCGAGATAGAGCTCGTCCAACTCTTTGAGAGCTGAGGCGAGGTCGTGGCTGTCGTAGACGGAGTACGACAGCGTTTTGGAACCGTCCTCGGTCGTCATCGAAACGGCCAACGCGACGTCGTGTCCGAGCGATG
>JBPCTU010000186.1:0-2520 GCA_051011515.1 Acidimicrobiales bacterium | reverse complement strand
GCGGCTGGTTCGCTGACTCCGACTTGGCCCTCCTCGACTGAGGCACGCGGCGCTACTTCGAGTTCCCGTGCGGGGTTCTCGCCCCACGTTGTTCCTACTGGTGCGACCGTGCCCTTCATCAGGAAAGCGTTCGCCTCGAGTGAGGATCCGTCCTCCATCACAGCGCCGTAGTGGACGAGCCCTCCGACGCCGAGCGTGCACCCCGAGCCGATCTCGATGAAGTCGGACTTGTAGGAGCCATCCTCGAGTGAGTGGGACTGGATGTGGCTATGAGCGTTGAAGGAGCAATCATCCCCGATGGTGAGCATGGTCTTCTCGCTGATTGAGCACCCATCGTCGAACATGCGCCGGCCCACTCGTACTCCGAGCATGCGCCAGAAGAAGGGCTTGAAAGGCGTGGCGTTGAGAACCTTCGGCTCCCAGGACAGCTTCCAATAACGCTCGACTTGCCACAGGTCGAGGTCGTAGATGGAGCAGTGAGTCGGCTGGAGCCTGCCGAAGCGAATGGATGCGCGGTCCACGAACACGCGATAGGCAGGCGCAACGACGGCGGCGGCCAGTATCCCCGCGAAGACGCCGAATGGCCCCAAACGATCGAGAACTTCGCCAACTCCGAAAGCGATCGCCACCAGACCCAGCAGGCCCACGAACCGGGCCAGCAGAAACCAGGCCATCGAACCCAGATTGTGCTTGTTCTTGTCGGCGAGAAGCCTCGGGAAGTCGTCGCTTCGACGTAATGCTTCGAACTCCCGATCACGGAAGACCATCCGTGGGATCTCAAAGCTCGGCGATCCCAGGAAACCCACGTCCGTCCTCTCGGGCCCTTCGAGGGGAACCATCACCTTCGAGGCCAAGAGGCAGTTCTCGGTCGTCTTGGCTTGGGACGGATAGATGATCGTGTTTCCGAAGAAACTACGGGCACCGATCTCGACTTGCCCGAGACGGAACGAAGACGCCGAGTAGTCGGCATTGACCATCACTAGGTCGTCGGCCGCCATGGTTCCAGGCCCGACCGAAATGAGACGGGGGTTGTCGTGCCTGACCCGGTTGCCGAAATTCGCCCCGGTCTGTTCCTCGAACGAGACGTCGTAGCCGATGGCCTGGTAGTAGTTGAGAACGTAGGAACTGTCGCCCACCAGGCGACCCAGGAAGACCACGTTCGTCAAGCGGCGCACAACGCGATGGATGGCATATCGAACGCCATAGAGCGGGTATGCGATATCGGCGCCGACGAACCGCCCGAGGAATCTCCCGGCAGTTACAGCCAGTAGGAATCGCGCCAGCAGGATCGCAACGAACAACACGAGAGCGGCCAAGACCACCGTCACGATTGAAAGGTCAGCAGCGTTCGCCCGCCACTCGAGAAAGGCGACTCCCAGCGAGATAATCAGCGGTGTTACGACGAGGAACAGCACTGAGAGTTGCAGTAGCGCATACGCGACTCGACGCGGTCCCGACCGCGACAGATGCGGGAAATCGGCGTAGTCGAATCCTGAACTCGTGGTCGCCGACGTCCCGACCATGTGGGCCCCGTCAGGCACTGATTGGCCGGGCGAGAGCGCCGACATGTGTCCGAGCTGGGACGAGTTGCCGACGCGGGTCCAAATGTCGAGCACCGAACTGTGCCCGACAACAGCTGACTCACCTATCTCGACTGGGCCGAGCTCGAGGTACTGGCCGTCGGCGCGATAACAGGACAGTGACGCGTCTTCCCTGACAACAGCACCGGCGCCCACGGTGAGTAGGTCAGCGCACACGGGTACACGGCGGCTCAGAATCACTGCGCCGGGGCCAACGTTCGCACCCATGGCCCTCAGGTAGAAGACGTAGATTGGCGAACCGACGAACACTCGAAGCGGGTTGGAAGCTGCCGCAATCCGACCCAACCAGAATCGGAAGTAGCCGAGGGACCAGAGCCGGATTCGTTTCGTCTTCCATCGCCCGATGATGATCCACTTGGCCGCTATCGGTACGGCCACAAGAATCCCGAACAGCCCGGCGCCCACGAGAATCGAGCGGACGTAGGTGGCGCCTACTCCGGATGCGGGAGCGATGAGGTTGTAACTCGCTTCGACCAGCAGGCCGAGCCCCAGGCCGACGGCCAACAGAGTCGAGAGCTGAAGGAATCCGCAGAACCAGTACTGACCCGAACTGACGGTGTTCTCGGCATCGGTCGCATCGCCCAGCACAGGTTCCCTCGGAGCGGGTTCCGCTCCAGCGCGTCTGATGTCGAGGTGTTCCGCGAGTTCAGCGACCGTCGGATGCTCGTACACCTCCCTGATGGACAACACGGGGAGATCACTGTTGTTCCGCAGGTGGGCACACAGTGCTGCAACCACGAGTGAGTCCGCCCCGAGATCGTCGAACAAGTTGCCGTCCTGTGGAACGTCCTCGACTTCCAGCAGGCGCGTCAGCGCCTCAACGAGTTCGTCTTCGGTCTGGCCCGCCGCCCGTAGTCGGACGCCGCCGTTCAGGTCCCGCGTCGTCTCCGTGCGCGTGTCGGCTCGGTCACCAACATCC
>JBPCTU010000185.1:0-2613 GCA_051011515.1 Acidimicrobiales bacterium | reverse complement strand
CCGACGGTACGGGCGAGCCGGTCGAGCTGCGCGTCTCGATGAACCGTGGAGCCGCCCCGGAGCCGCTCGCAAAGATCGCCTCGGGCGGAGAATTGGCGAGGACGATGCTCGCTCTTCGCCTCGTCCTGTCGGCCGACCCCGCAACCATGGTGTTCGACGAGGTTGATGCAGGAATCGGTGGTGAGGCCGCTCAAGTTGTCGGAGCTGCCCTGGGCCGGTTGGGCGAACAGCGTCAGGTGGTTGTCGTCACTCACCTGGCTCAGGTCGCCGCATATGCGGACCATCAGGTCACGGTTATCAAGAGTGACGACGGCAGCATGGTCTCGGTGAATGCTTCTCCACTCGACTCCGACGCTCGGGTTGTAGAACTGTCCCGGATGTTGTCCGGATCGCCTGACAGCGAGGCTGCGCGCGAACACGCTGCCGAACTGCTGACAACCGCCGCGTCGGCGAAGGCGCAGAGGTGACGCTGCGAGGACGACGTTTCTGCTCGGGTAGCGTCCGTCCCGGAAGGCGTTCCACGGGATATCTTGAGACCCCGTGACCAAACACATCTTCGTCACCGGTGGAGTGGCCAGCTCGTTGGGCAAAGGGCTCACCGCCTCCTCGCTGGGAAGGCTTCTTAAGTGTCGAGGCTTGAAGGTCACGATGCAGAAGCTGGATCCCTACATCAACGTCGACCCCGGCACGATGAACCCGTTCGAGCACGGAGAGGTGTTCGTCACCGACGACGGTGGTGAGACCGACCTCGACCTGGGTCACTACGAGCGGTTCATTGACGAGAACCTCTCTCAGGGCAGCAACGCAACCACCGGTTCGATCTATTCGGCCGTGATAGCTGCCGAACGTCGCGGCGACTATCTCGGCAAGACCGTTCAGGTGATCCCACACATCACCGACGAGATCAAGCGCCGCATCACCCAATTGGCGGGTGAGGACGTCGACGTCGTCATCACCGAGATCGGCGGCACGGTGGGTGACATCGAGATCCTTCCGTTCTTGGAAGCCATCCGGCAGTTCCGACTCGATGTCGGCAGAGACAACGTGGCTTACGTGCATGTCACGCTCGTTCCATATATCGCACCGTCGGGGGAGCAGAAGACCAAACCGACTCAACACTCGGTTACCGAGCTACGCAGCCGCGGCATCCAACCCGACGCCATAGTGTGTCGTAGCGACGAACCCGTAAGCGATGCCTTGAAGCGGAAGATCTCGAGCCTTTGCGATGTGCCGGTCGCCGGAGTCATCAACGCAGCCGACGCCGACAGCCTTTACGAGATTCCCCTGGTTGTGCACGACGAAGGCCTCGACTCGTTCGTGTGCGACCTGCTTCGCATCGATCCCATCGAACCCGACCTCGTCGCTTGGCGCGAGTTGGTCGACAAGGTGGAGGCTGCAGTCGAGCCGGTGAGGGTCGGCATCATCGGCAAGTACGTCACTCTCGTCGACGCATATCTCTCGGTGACAGAGTCCCTTCGCCACGCCGGAATTCACGAGGGCGCCAGGGTGGAGATCGACTGGATCCAGGCCGAGGAGGTCGAGGGTCTCTTGACCGCCGGACGGTTGTCGAACCTCGACGGCATCGTCATTCCGGGCGGGTTTGGCGAGCGAGGGGTCGAAGGCAAGATTGCCGCTGCGGGTTATGCCCGCGAACACAACGTTCCTTGCCTGGGACTCTGCCTCGGTATGCAGGTCATGACCATCGAGTACGCACGAAACGCCCTAGGCCTGGCTGGTGCCAATTCCAGCGAGTTCGACTCGCGTAGCCCATATCCGGTCATCGACCTGATGGAGGCTCAACGTGACGTCACCGACATGGGCGGCACCATGCGCCTAGGGGCGTACGTCGCCGAGCTGAAGGAAGGTTCCCAAGTCGCGCAGCTGTACGGCCGGACGATCGTTTCTGAACGGCACCGGCATCGGTACGAGTTCAACCCGAAGTATCGGGCGCGTTTCGAGGAGACCGACTTCGTTTGTTCGGGTGAAAGCCCCGATGGTCGACTCGTTGAGTTCATCGAATTGGCGGGGCACCCCTTCTGGGTCGGTACTCAGGCGCATCCAGAGTTCAAGAGCAGGCCGGATCGCCCGGCCCCGCTGTTCGCGGGCTTCATGCGGGCCGCTCTCGATCGTCGCGAGGGTCGAAACCCTCAGCTGATCGAGCTCGACAGGCCCACTGACGCTCAGGTGTGAAGAGGGCGGATTGAGCCCCGGGCGAGCCTCGTCTGTGCCAGGCGACGTTGAAACAGTCACGTCGCTCCCGCCCGAAGCCGAGGAGTTCCTCCTCTGGCTCAGCGTCGAACGGGGGAGGAGCCCGGCCACGCTGGACGCCTACCGCCGCGATCTCGGCGGCTTCGTGGCGTACCTGGATCGCGACGACCTGAACCTGAGCAGTGTGAACGAACAGGCGCTTGTCGACTACCTGCGTTCTCGTCAGAACGAGGGCTTGGCACCGTCGACGGTCACCCGATCCATGGTCGCCGTTCGATCGCTGTTCCGGTTCATGAACGCCGAGGGGTTTCGCGACGATGATCCGACAGCGCTCATGGAACTGCCCGGCGTGCCGAGGGGGCTGCCGAAGGCGTTGAGTGAGGCCGAGGTTGCTCGCTTGATCGC
>JBPCTU010000184.1:0-3819 GCA_051011515.1 Acidimicrobiales bacterium | reverse complement strand
ACCCCGGAGAGAGCGAACCCGGTCATAGCGGTACTGTCGTTCGAGAGCCTCTCCGACGATGCCGCTCAAGCTCACGTCGCCGATGGGCTGACCCACGACATCGTCACCGCGCTCTCGAAGCACCGCTGGCTAAGGGTCCTTACCAGATCAATGGTCGACAGGTTCCGCGACGAGCCCGACGCGGTGTCACGGCTGTGTGAAGAGTTCGGCGTCGACTACGTCGTTGAAGGCACCGTGAGGAGAGCCGACGACCGCCTGCGCGTGACCGTGGGTCTAACGGCCGCAAGCGACGGCACGAGCCTGTGGGCGGAACGGTACGACCGCCAGTTCGAGGACATCTTCACGGTTCAGGATGAGATCACCCAGGTGATCGCGGCCAACATCGAGCCCGAAGTCGGTTATGCCGAAAGAGACCGAGTAAGCCGAACGCCCCCTGCGGACCTTCAGGCGTGGGATCTCTACCACCTCGGGGTGGCGCATTTCTTCCGCTTCACGGCCGAGGACAATCTCGAGGCGCAGCGACTGCTCGCCATGAGCCGCGACCGAGACCCGTCGTTCGGCGATGCCCATGCATGGTGGGCCTACGCAACGGTTCTGGGCATGGTGTATTGGGACACCAATCCAGAGCCCGAGGTCCTCGACGCGGCGCTCGAAGCCACCCAGAGCGCACTCCAGGTCGACAGCCACAATGCTGTCTTCCATGCACTCCGCGGACGCGTCCAGCTCGCTCGGCGCGAGTACAGCAGCGCCCTTCTCGAGAATCAACGTGCTCTCGAACTGAACCCGACCTTCGCCGCGGCTTATTGCGGGCTCGGGGACTCGCTCTGCTACGAGGGCCGGTACGACGAGGCAATAGAGCAATTCGAACAGGCGGTCGCTCTAGGCGCCCACGACCCCCAGAAGTGGGCCTTTCTCTCCTACGGGGCACTGGCACTGTTGTTCGACAAGCGGTTCGAGGACGCACTCGAGTGGTCTGAACAGGCAATGACCATTCCGAACTGCCAGTACTGGACCTTCGCTCATCGAGTCGTCGCACTGGCACACCTGGATCGCATCGAGGAAGCCCGGGACGGTGTGGAAGAACTGGTGCGGCGATGCCCGCAGTTCAGTATCGACTACGCCCAGAAGAAGCTCTTCTACCTGAAACGTCCTGAACAGCTCGAGCTCTACCTGGACGGGCTCGCTAAAGCCGGAGTCGCAGGGAAATGAGACCGCAATCGCCCAAGCTGATAGAGAAGGACGCCGAAGGGGTCGCATTTCTCGACGCCCCAGGGCTCACCGCCGCAGAGGTGGTGAGCCAGGTTGCTTCGGCACTCGTAACCATGTCGCCGGGAGCCGTACTGACAGTCCACAGCGACGACCCAGCAACTCTTCAGGCCCTACCGCCGTGGTGCGAAGCCGCAGGTCACGATGTCGTCTCCATCATCCGTCATGACGAACAGAGTTCGACATTCGTACTCGAGGTGCTGGGGTTGGGGCGAAGCACCGAGCCCGCCTAGGCCGCCGCCAATCATCGGGTCGCCCTGGTCAGCCTCGGACATCGGCAGAGCGATCAGCCTCGAGAATCGCCAGGTCGCCGCGGTCGTGGACCACTCGGCCGACCAGTCCAGCGGCTCCCAGCCATTCCAGGTGCTCAGCGATCGTGCTGGGTTTGTCTATCTCCTCGTCGAGCTCCACCGGGCTCTCAGGTGGAGAGACGGGCACCACCACGTCGAACAACACGAAGCGACCGCCCGGCGCCATCACCTCGGCGATGCGACAGAACAGATCTGCCTTTCCCGACGCATCGAGATGGTGGATCGCGAGCGCTGACACCACCAGATCAAAAGGCCCATCGGGCAGAGGGTCGACGAGATCTCCGACCAGCAAGGTGGCCTGCGGGACCAGGTCATGAGCGTGGCTCAACATCACCTCGCTGCCATCCAAGCCGACCAGTTCTGCGGACGGGTGAGCGGCAAGCACAGCCGCAGCTGTCATACCGGTGCCGGTACCGAGATCGAGTATGCGACGCGGAGAGAGGTCTCTGGTCGAGTCCGCGAGCGCGGCCTGCAGGGAGTCGTAGGCAGGGATCTCCTCTCGCACCATGGCGAGATAGGAGTCCCGGTCGAAATCCCATTCTCCCCCCATATCAAGAGCGTACTGGCCGTCGGACAACCGGCTGCCGGCGGGCCGGGCGACGCAATGAGAGACGGCGGCCGCGTTTGCACGGCCCCGGCCTTTCGACTGGACGGGTTCTCGAACGGCGGGCGATCATTGGCGCGGATCCAGTTGCCACAGGGGAACGCGGTTAGATGAGTTCAGAGACGACGAGCGCTCCCCAGGACCTGGACGAGCGGCCACGCAACGCTGTCTTCGCCGCCCCCGCCGATGACCCTCGCGCTCGTAGGCCGGCCGACGTCTCGAAACTCGTCATCTACCTGGCAATAGCCTTGTTGTCCGGGTGGGCGTATGCGACCCCCAGCGACCTCGACGGGCGCGTCGCGGAGTTCTTCTCGGACGATCTCCCCGGCTGGATAAGCGCAACGTTCACGATCGTCTTCATCATCGGTGGTCTCTATGCACTAGGGCTTCTCTTGGCGATCTTGTTCTTCGGACAGGGACGCGCGGCCATAGCAAGAGACATGGTGGCTGCGGTATTCCTCGCAATCGGATCAGCGATTGGCATGGCCGCGCTGACTGGGCCTGAGTTCGCCGACTTCTTACCCGAAGTCCTCGAACGCGACGGCATACCCTCGTTTCCAGTTACGCGGCTCACCTTCGCAGTCGCCATGGTGTCGGTAGCGCGCCCGTACCTTTCGCTTCCGATGCGGCGTGTGGGTGGGCGCCTGTCGGCGGGCATGGCTGTATCGGCGCTTGTAATGACCTACGGGTCGGTCTCAGCCACCATTGGCGCGGTTGCCCTAGGCGCTGCTGCAGCGGCCGGCGTCCACCTCCTGTTCGGTTCCGGCGTTGGCATCCCCAGCAAGGCACGCATCGGCGACGCCCTGACTTCGATCGGTCTCGAGATGGCCGATTTCGACTACCTGGACGATCAGCCCATCGGAGCCACCTTGCTGCGAGGCCGTACAGTCGACGGGACCGCGTCGTTAATCAAGGTGTACGGGCGCGACGCGACCGATGCCGCGACAGCCTCTCGCGTCTGGCGCTCGATGTGGTACAAGGATCACGACCGAGCCTTGACGGCCACCGGCTTGCAACAGGTCGAACACGAGGGCCTGATGTTGTTGCAGGCACAATCCGCGCATGCATCGGTTCCTCAGCTGCTTGGGTTGGGCCGTGGGCCAAACGGCGACGCGGTGTTGGTTACGGCATGGCCCGATGGCACACCCCTGTCGCAACTGGCCGGCGAGGTGGACGACACCACACTTGCGGGTTGTTGGGACGCGGTCGACCGCCTGCACGACGCTCGTCTCGTCCACGGATCTCTTGACGGATCCCGAATCGTCGCGACAGACGACGCAGTCGTATTGCGCGACCTATCCGGCGCGGCGTTGGCAAGCGACGCCGACGCCCGAGCCCGCGACATTGCACAGATGCTGGTCGTCACATCGCTGGTTGCGGGCCCGGATAGAGCGATAAGTGCCGCTCGTGCCGGCATCGGCGACGACCTCCTGACCGACTCACTCCCCCTGATCCAGGGCAATGCCCTCTCGACGACGCTGCAAGCTGACGTCAAGAACGGTGATCTGAAACTGAAGGACCTGAGAAAGGCGACAGCCGAGGCTCTGGGAGCAGAATCGCCAGAACCCGTCCAGCTCGAGCGGGTCACCTGGGGCAACGTCGCGATGCTGGGACTGACGCTTTTCGCTGCGTACGCCC
>JBPCTU010000183.1:0-5154 GCA_051011515.1 Acidimicrobiales bacterium | reverse complement strand
CCCACCCATCGAGCACTGGCAAGGACAGGTCCATGAGAATCAGATCGGGCTCCAGCTCGCGGGCCATGTCGAGACCTTGTTGTCCGTCACGAGCGGTGCGGACCTCGTAGTCGTCCTGAAGCAGTTGAACGAGCAACTCGAGGTTCATCAGATTGTCTTCGACGGCTAGGACCAGCGTCATTGGTTATCACCATTGATATTTGGAGGTGGTGGCTCTTCATACCTCAGCGGCACCATCAACCGAAAGACCGAGCCCGTCCCCACTTCGCTCGACACTTCGATGCTCCCCCCGAGCAGCCGAGCGAGCTTCGCCGATATCGCCAGACCCAGACCCGTCCCGCCATAACGCCGAGTCGTCGACTGGTCGGCCTGCGTGAACTCGTCGAATATCGCTCCGAGCGCGTCCCGTTTGATTCCCGGGCCGGTGTCTTCGACCGTGAACACGAGCGTCTGGCCCTCGGCGCCGACCAGCACCGTGACCGAGCCGACCTCGGTGAACTTGACCGCATTTCCCACCAGGTTCATCAGGATCTGGCGGAGCTTCTCGTCGTCTTGAAAAACCTCTTTGGGTGCAGCACTGACCTCGGCCTCGATGGTGATGCCTTTGTCGTGGGCGACCGGCGCCAGTGTCTGGGCGACTCCGACAGCCAGTCCCCCGGGATCGAACGAGTTCGCATCAACATCGAGCCGACCCGCTTCGACTCTCGAGAGATCCAAAATCTCGTTGATCAAGACCAACAGGCCCTCCGCGGATTCGAGAATCCGATCGACGTTTTCGGCCTGGGTCTGCTCCATGCCGGGCGCAGCCTTACGGCGCACGATGCGGGTGAATCCGATGATGGCGTTCAACGGGGTTCGGAGCTCGTGGCTCATGTTGGCCAAGAACTGGCTCTTGGCCTGGGTGGCATCGAGCGCCTGATCCCTGGCGCTCTCGACCTTCTCGACAAGATCCGCCAGCTCGGCGGCGTGCCGTTTGCGATCGGTGATGTCGATCTCGACCCCACCAACCGCAACGATCCTCCCAACGTGATTCACGATGGGGAACTTCACCGACGACAGGACGTCCCCGTTCTCGAACTCGATCTCGTACTCGGTGACCTCGCCGGTCTCGAGTACGTGTTGATCTCCGCTGAGGTCTGGGGTCGCGTCACGGAGGCTGCTGTCTCGCTTCCGCTCCAGGTCCTGGAGCGTCGATCCGACGATCTCCTCGGCCGGCAGCCCGTAGTACTCCTCGTACCCCCGGTTGACGAAGACGAACCGACCTTCGGTATCGCGTAACAAGACCATCGCAGGCATGTTGTCGACAACCGCGCGGAATCTCTCCTCGTTCGAGAGGCGTCGCTCGAACGCCCGACCGAGCTGTGTTCCCACTACAGCCATCAAGTCGAGTAGTTCGCTGTCCAGCTCGTCGGCCTCTTCGGAGAAGAACTCCAGGACACCAACGACGTCGGGCCCCGTGACGACCGGGAACGCGAAGCCGGCGTTGATTCCTGCGTCGACTGCCGCTGACGATCTCGGGAACCGCGCGTCGGCAACCGCAAACCGGAGTGTCTCGGGTCGCCCCGATCTCAGAACCATGCCCGGCAACCCTTCCCCTGGAGCGAAGCTCTGAGCATCGGTCAAACCCTGAAAGTCCGAGAACCGGTCGGGGTCGGTGATCCACCAGGTTCGGGTCGGCATGAGGCTGTTGGTCGCTTGGTTGACTCGATAGAAGTGGCCGACAGGCCAACCGGTGAACTTGCAGATCTGCTGCAGGGCAGTCTCCATGGTTTCGGTGAGGGTCTCGGCTTGATTGGTGGCAGTGGCAATCGACTCGAGCAAGGCGAGCGAAGCGGTTTGTTGCTCGAGGGCAACCACAGCGGCCTCACGACGACGGGTCTCGGAATTTATGCCGTCGAGCACGACGTTGTACTGCCGGGCGATCTGGCCAACCTCGGTGTTGGGTTCGACTCGCACAGGCGTGGCGTAATCGCCCGACCGAGCCTGTTCGTCCATGTCGTTGAGCAGGTCCAGAATTTCGGTGGAAGCCCCGTGTTCGGCGACATTGAGCCCAACTCGCTCACCCTCGGGATCTATCCGGAACTCGAGCAACCTCCCATTCAACATGCGTAGAACACCGAACGCGATGCCGAACGTCCACGCCGCGGCCACCGCAATGCCCAAGAGTTGTGCTCCGATCTGTTCGACCCGGCTCAGTCCCGTGTCGAGCACGTCGAGGTTCGCGAAGAACGCCACCGCGAGCGTCCCCCAGATGCCTGCTCCGAGATGTACGGGAACGGCGCCCACCGCGTCATCGATCTCGAACCGCACGAGCAGGGCCGTGAGCATGACCATGCATGCCGCACCGATGATCCCGATGACCGCCGCCTCAGCCGTACTGACTGCATGCGCCGATGCGGTGATGGCAACCAGACCGGCAAGGGCCCCGTTCATCGTCACGGTGACGTCGGGTTGGGAGTCGCCCAGCCACGTCGCAGCCAACGCGGCCAGCCCCCCGAACACTGCTGCCATCATCGTGTTCACGACGATGCCGGGGACGTCTTCGTTGAAGGCAAGCGTGCTCCCGCCGTTGAAGCCGAACCACCCGACCCACAGGACGAAGACGCCGACCGTCACGAGCGGCAGGTTATGGCCGCGGATGGGCACGGCCGCGGCCCCGAACCGCCCGAGCCGGGGGCCCAGCACGATGATCGCCGCCAGGGCGGCCCACCCACCAACGGAATGCACAACCGTTGAACCCGCGAAGTCGACGAATCCGAGGTCCTCGAGCCAGCCCTGCGGGCCGCCACCGATACCACCCCAGGCCCAGTGGCCGAAGATGGGGTAGATGACCACGGCCATCAACAACGTCATCACGATGTAGCCGCCGAATCTCATCCGTTCGGCGACGGCTCCCGAGACAATCGTGGCGGCGGTACCGGCAAATCCCAGCTGAAATAGGAAGAAGACGCCGTTGAAGTCGCCGTCGCCCATGTCGAACGCGAAGGAACCCCAGCCGAGAGCCGCGTTGCCCGACAGGCCGAACATCAACGCAAACCCGAACAACCAGAAGACCGCGGCCGACACCAAGAAGTCGGTGAAGTTCTTCGCGGCCACGTTGATGCTGTTCTTGGACCGCACCAGACCGGACTCGAGCGCGGAGAAGCCGACCTGCATGAGCATGACGAGGGTCGCGCTCAACAAGACCCAGAGAACGTCAAGCGCCTCAGCTTCTTGCACGTAACCTCCTGCTCACACCATCGTTACGGACAGTACCAGCCCGCCCCAGCGCCCAATTGGAGAGGTATGGGGGTTCCCCGCTCGCAGCCAACGACTGCAGCGCGGGGGGACGAATCTCGTCTTATCGGCCAAGCGGTGTTCCACGATGCGGAACAGCACGGTAGCCTCCGATCATGGCCGGAGTGCAGTCGATCGATCGGGCGTTTGCCATCCTCAGGGCGCTTGCCGTTCAGCCTGCGGGCATCACCGAACTGGCAGCACGCGTAGAGCTGCCGAAGAGCACAGTCGCTCGTTTGTTGGGCGCTCTCGAAGAGGTGCGCGCCGTCGAACAACCCGAAGCCGGAGGTGTCTACCAGCTCGGATCTGGAATCGATGACATCGCTGGTGGCTCGCAACCACACCGGAACCTGGTCTCCACCGCCCGGCCATTCCTGATCGATCTGACCGAACGCACCGGCGAGGCGAGCGGACTCGACACGATGGACGACGGCTGGGTCTACTTTCTCGACCAGGTCGCGTCCGAACGCGACGTCCAGGTTCGCGACTGGACCGGCGAGTACGGCCTGGCCCACACCGTGCCCGCAGGGATGGCCATGTTGGCTCACGCGGATGCAGCTGTCGTTGACGCCTACCTGGCCCAGAGCTTGGAAGCGTTGACGCCCAACACGATCACCCATGAAGCCGAGTTCCGCGATCGACTCGATCAAGTCCGCTCCGCCGGCTACGCGTGGGGTTTCGAAGAGTTCGCCATGGGTATCAACTCTGTGGCAGCGCCGGTCTTCGGACCAGCGGGGATCGAGGCCGCAATCCACGTTCACGGGCCCGCCTACCGCTTCCCCGATCCGGATAGGACCCACGATCTGGGATTGCTGTTGGTCGAGCTGGCCGCAATTCTGAGCGCCCAGCTGAAGGAATACGCCGACTGACTCGAGCACCAACGTCTTGGAAGGCTGGCACCACACAGGCGGGGTTTCGTACGGTAGGCGGATGGAGAAGCTGGGTTTCGTAGGTCTCGGCACCATGGGCGGACCGATGTGTTCGAACCTGCTCGGGGCCGGGTACGACGTAATTGCATTCGACCTCGACCCAGGTGCGCTACAAGCTCAGATCGACAACGGTGCGGTTGCCGCGGAGTCGGCCGCCGAACTGGCCGGTCAGGTCGATGTGTTGTTGACCTCACTTCCGCGGCCCGATCACGTTGTCGCCGTCATGCAGGACGGTGGTGTTCTGGAGGCTCTACAGCCTGGCGCTTTGTGGATCGACCTGACGACCAACCGAATAGAGCTGCTCAAGACCCTGGCCGCCTCGGCGCCCGACGGCGTGGACATCGTCGACAGCCCGGTCACCGGCGCTGTTGACGGCGCCAGGAACGCGACGATGACACTGTTTCTCGGTGGCGCCGACGAAGCGGTAGGCCGGGCCCAGCCGATCCTCGACCATCTGGGGAAGGTGATCGTCTGTGGCGAGCTGGGTAGCGGCAACGTCGTAAAGCTCGTCACGAACCAGTTGTGGTTCATCCATGCAGCTGCACTCGGCGAGGGATTCGCTCTCGGTTTGGCCAATGGTGTCGGTATCGACGTGTTGTGGGAGGCCATCAAGGAGAGCGTGGGAGACTCCTTCGTCGCCCGCCACGATGCTCCTTCGATCTTTGCCGGACACTACGACCCCTCGTTCACGCTCGACCTGTGTCTGAAGGACCTCGGACTCATCGGCGAGTTGAACAAGCAGGTGGCCGCCGATCTGATGATGACAACTGCGGCACACGAGGCGTTCACCTTGGCATCCGAACGATACGGGGCGGCATCGGGCGAGCTGCATGTGGCCAAGCGCATCGAAGACGACGCAAACCTGTCCTTTCGCCTCGCGGGCGACTGGACTCCGCACTGGGAGAAATGATGGACATCTCCGAGATCCTCGATCTGGACACCTATCCAC
>JBPCTU010000182.1:0-5296 GCA_051011515.1 Acidimicrobiales bacterium | reverse complement strand
GACTGCGCCATTGTTGGTGTCCCCGGCGAGTTGGGTGAAGAAGACATCAAGGCATACGTGCAGGTGGCCGACGGAGCGTCAATCGGTCCAGAGGAGGTCATAGCCTGGTGTGCTGATCGTCTGGCCTACTTCAAGGTGCCCCGTTACATCGAATACGTGACCGAGTTTCCTCGCACCATCACCAAGCAGGAAATCGAGCGCCACGAGCTCCGTGCGCTCGGCGTCGGCGATGCTTGGGACAGGGATGCCACAAATGACGACTAGTGGTGCAGCCGTCCGGGAAGCGAGCTAAGGGTGCCGCGAAAGACTGACCCAAAGAATCTTGAACGAGTACTGGATGGCGCCGCTGACCTCTTCTTGGCAGAGGGGTACGACGCCGCCACGATGCAACAGCTGGCCGATCGCCTCGGTCTGCACAAGTCCAGCCTGTACCACTATGTGGATGGCAAAGAGGACCTACTGCAACAGCTGACCGCCTCTGCCCAGGCCGGCGCCGAGGCCGATCTCGAGGCCGCGGCCGGCGATCCGGACCCTTTCATCACCGCAGTCGAGCTTGCGATCGACCAGACACTTGGCGACATCGGTCGGGTGAGTCTGGTGTTGAGGCAGAAACCGGGCACACCCACCGGTGACCAGGTTGTAGAACGGCGGCGGGCCTACGACCGGCACCTCTCGGAGTTGATCGAGGATGCGCAGAAAGCGGGCAGGCTCCGCAATGACATCCATCCGCTGCTGATGGCTCGGCTCACGATGGGCATGGTCAGCTGGCTCGTCGAGTGGTACCGGCCCAACCTGAGTCGGTTCGAACCGTCAGTTGTCAGAGATGCAATCCTGGCCATCGTCAAGGACGGGATCCTGGTCGACGGCTCGGACGAGGGCTGATCTGCTGAGGGCGCTTTACGTGTGGGCTCGCTCGACGGGCAACCTGACGGGGCCGTGTTCCGATGATGGCATCAGCACTGTTGCGTGGCCTGCTGCTGACGTTTCGCCGAACTGATTCCTCGCCTCGACTCTGGCGATGAATCCCGGTGTCTCGGTTTTGAAGACGTCCACGACCTCACCAGTGATCGTGGACGTGGACCCGAGTGGAGGGTTGCTCTGAATCTCGGCTTCGAGTCGATGAAGAAACCCGCCATCGCCGATCCAGTCAGTCAGGAGTTGGATCATCCAAGCGATCTGTTGAGGTCCAGTTGCGCACTGCGCGTGGAGGCCACCTTCGCTGAGGGAATTGTCCCGGGCAACGCCCTGAGTTCCCGCGCACCACGCGACGACGTCCATAATGGAAAGGGGACCTTTGACCAGCGGCCCCAAGACATTTCCGGCCGAGACCTCCTCTGCGGTGAGCGGCCGGTCACCCTGACGTGACTCCGAAAGGATCGTTCGTTCGATCGCTTCGAGTTCCTCGGGGCTGTAGCGCACCTCGGGGCGATCGTCGGGATTGGTCGAAGCGTCGAGTCTTCGTGTGCACTCGACTACCGCCGTTGCCAACAGGACGTCGTTCGCCGAGAAGTCGACGCGGCCTTCTTGGCGCACGTTGCCGTTGTTGCTCAGGCCTTCGTCGGTCAGTGTGATGGCGACTTGGATTGCTGCGGCCAGTGGTAAGGAGTCGTACCACGTCCACTCGACACTCGAATAGATCCGCCGCGCCCCTGGGTGCCCTGGCGCAACCGTGGTCTCGTCGACGGCATAGAGGAACGATGGGGGGGCAATTGAGCCCTCGAGCCAGAGAGGGTTGTTGTCGCCGATTCCCCAGACGAAGTGTTGGATCGCATCGGCCGTGACGTCACGCACCCATGGTTCGCCGGGACGGACCTCAGTGGTCCCCACATCGGGCGTCACCGTTACTCGAAGCGTTCGGTGATCTCGGGTGTCGCCAGGGTGCCACCATCGTTCTTGCCCAACGGGATTCCCGGCCACTTGCCGTTGGCGAAGATCACCAACACGCTCGCTCCCTCGGGACCGGCGACGAGGGGCCCGTAGCCACGATTGGCGAGGCCAACCCGAATATCGCCGGGATGCAGCCAGGTCCGGCCGACCATCTGCGAACCTTCGAGCACGATCTCGGAGTAGTCACACGCATGGGTATGCGCCTCGATGGTGCAGCCGGGGGGAAACCACATCTTGAACACCGTGGGCGATTCTTCGTTGTCAGGTTGACCGATCTTGTACATCGTGGCCACCGCCTCGGTCGGCAGTTCGATTGCGCCGATTTCGTCCCACGACGTGACTATGTGTCCACGCCGATCTAGTTCCGCCGTGATCTTCTCGGGTGTCAACGGGCCGTCGGATACTCGCTCCGGCTCGTCCTCTTGAGCGGTCTTGTTGGCGACTTGGCTGGTGTCCATGACTCTCCCCGGTTATCTCTAGAAAACCACGATGCCACGAGCGTCGTGACCTGCGTGCATCTTGTCGACCGCAGCATTGATGTCCTCGAGTTCGAAATGGTGCGTGATCAGCTCGTCGAACTTCAGTTTGCCTTCGCGGTAGTACTCGATTGCCTTTGGAATGTCCTCGGTCGGGCGAGAGCTGCCGTACATGCTGGCCATGAGGGTCTTCTCGGATTGGGCCATGGCGTCGGCCGGAATCAGGAACTCGCTCTCGGCAGGTGAGACGCCAACGCCAATGGCGGTGCCGTCCATGGCCAGGCAATCCCACGCCTGACGAACGAGCTCGGGAACGCCGACGACTTCAAAGGCATAGTCGGCGCCCAACCCACCTGTCAGCTCCATCACCGCAGTTGGCACGTCGACGCCGGGACCGCTCAACACCGAGTGGGTCGCGCCGAAGTTCTCGGCCATGTCGAGCTTGTCCTGGTGGATGTCGACGGCGATGATCGGGCTCGCACCGACCATCGCTGCGCTCTGGATCACGTTGAGCCCGACGCCGCCACAACCGATGACGACGACGGATTCTCCTTGTTGGACCTTGGCCCGGTTCACGACGGCTCCCATACCGGTCAAGACGCCGCAACCTGCCAGGCACGCGACCTCGAATGGGACGTCATCGGGGATCGGAACGGCGTGTTTCTCGTTGCAGATGAGCTCCTCGGCCAGTGTGCCGACCTGGGCGAACTGGAACAGCTCCTGCCCGTTCGCGTCGCTTGCTCGCAGGGTTCCATCCGGGTTGGCGCAGGCTCCCAAGGCGCCGAGACCCCACGAGCAGATGTTGTGGTTCCCCTTTGCGCATTGCTCGCACTGGCCACAGTGGATCAGCGCAGAGAGCACCACGTGGTCGCCAGCCTTGGTCTGGGTTACATCGCCGCCAACCTCGGTGACCAGGCCGGCGCCCTCGTGGCCCAGAATGATCGGAAGAGGGAAGGGCAGATCTCCAGTTTGAGTAGCGACGTCGGAATGGCACAACCCGCTTGCCTTGATCTGCACTCGGATGTCGTTGGGACCCACATCTCCGAGGCTCGTCTCGACAACGTCGATCGGATCTCCGTACTTGTAGACAACCGCTGCCTTCATTGGTTCTCACCTTCGTGGTCGTGTGCCGGGCCCTTCACCGCTCGGGTCGAGCGAGAATGTGATATTCATTGATCCTAAACCAACCAAGCGGTTGGCGTATCGTCCGTGCCGGGGGCCGCACACATGACGTGCCTGATTACATGAGTGGTCGTACCCCACGGGCTGAACGTATTGACGACGCGCGCACTATCAGACCCAGACACATACGGAGGTCACCATGACGGCAGTCGAAGACAATCCATACGCCGCTAACAAGCGTTATCACGACGCCTATCCCGAGATGGGAACGGGTCCCGTTTCCACCGAGCCCTATTACTCCGAGGAGTACTACCAACTCGAGAGGGAGTTCCTCTTCCGCAACGTGTGGCTGAACGCCGGCCGGGTTGAGGCGATGCCCAACCCTGGGGACTTCATCGTCAAGGAGCTGCCGGTCTGTGATACGTCGATTCTGATCGTGCGACGCAACGATGGTGGTCTCAACGCTTTCCACAACGTGTGCTCGCACCGCGGCAACAAGCTGGCATACGACGATTCTGGGAACAACCGATCGATCCATTGTCGGTTCCACGGCTGGACGTACAACCTCGAAGGTGATCTCACGGTTGTGCCCGATGCGGAGGACTACTTCGACCTCGACCCGTCGTGTCTCGGCCTTGCTCGAGTCTCGTGTGACGAGTGGGGCGGATTCATCTTCATCAACATCAATCCCGAACCCGACGAGACCCTCAAGGAGTATCTGGGCGGTATCGCCGAAGGGCTCGACGGGTATCCCTTTGCCGAGACGTCACAGCAGGTCTTCACCTTCGAAACCGTCGTGAACGCCAACTGGAAGCTGGTCAAGGACGCGTTCCAGGAGGTGTGCCACACTCCGTATCAGCACAGTCGGTCACTGCCCGATGCCTACATCAGCGACGCAAACCCCCACACGCGATTCATCGACATGGGGGTTGACGGCTATCACGCACGCGCTTCGTTGTTCGGCAACATGGGTCACGTCCCCAGCACCATCGCGTTGCAGGCGTACTCACACGGTTCGACAATTGCTGGTGCATCGATGGTGGACGGCGAAGAGGTCTCGGCCGCCCTGGCGCCACCCGGCGTGAACCCGACCGGTAGCGGTGACTGGTCCTTCGAGCTCAGTGTGTTCTTCCCGTCGTTCTTCCTGGCGGTAACGGACGGTAGTTACTTCACGCACCAGTTCCTGCCGTTGGGCGTGGACAAGACGCACTGGTTCTCGACGACCTGTTATCCCGCGCCGACCACAGCCGCCCAGCGATTCAGTCAGGAGTACAGCCGGGTCATGTTCCGCGACATCATGGTCGAGGACGGACGTCAGATCGAAGAAACACAAGCGATGATCAAGTCCGGAGCAAGGAAGGAGTTCGTCCTGAAGGACGAGGAACTCTTCATTCGACAGGGACTCTGGCAGGCCGACCAGATGATCAAGAAGTATCAGGGGCGCTGATGGCTGCGACACTTCCCCAGGGTTTCGAGGACCTCGAAGTCGTTTCGGACTGGGATCTCGACACGATGGCCGAGCGACGAGATCGTCGCACTGGTTCCACGATGGAGGAACTGCAGGCCTTCTACGACGTAATGGTCCCGCGGATGGAAGCGGTCCTCGAGTATCTGGCGTCGGTCGAGATGACCGACGACATGGACCCCGCCGACACGTCGTTGCTGAACCTCGCCAAGTCCGTGGCAGAGATCGCTCCGGCCGTCGAGCAGTTCTTCGAGCCGGCAGTTTCATACGGCTACCAGATGGATCGCTTCACCCCGGGTCCCGAATGACGCTCCGACTCGATGGCAGTGTCGCGATAGTGACCGGT
>JBPCTU010000181.1:0-4621 GCA_051011515.1 Acidimicrobiales bacterium | reverse complement strand
GTACACGGGAGCCCCGGTTGCGGACCTGTGGGATATTTGTGACTGGGCCAAGGTCAGGCTCCGCGACCGTTACGGAGCCGTCTAGCCGGATCAGAAACGTTGCGACAGCGTTGGAGTGGGCTAGGCGTCGAGCTCCCACGCCTCGGTGAACCACTCGCGTAGCTCACTGTCGACGGCGTCCGGTGAGGCGACGTTGACCACGTGCCAGTAGCGGCCCCCGTGGTGGACGACCTTTCTGGACAGCCGCGAGCTGGTGAGTTTGCGGTCGAGGCGAAAGCCTACGGCGACCCATTTGGTCATCGTTCGCAGTTGCAGGAAGCTGGTCCGCCTCTTGAAGAAGATCCCGACAGAAACCGGTTCGTGCCAGATGTCTTCATCGAGGCTCTGCATGTGGGCAAGCACCGCTTCGAACACGGGGCGTTCGAACTGTGGCCCCGTCTCGAAGAACTCGTCCACACTCATGGCAGGCGCGCACTCGTGACCCTGATTGGCTCTCCCGAACCGCCGACCGCACTCGGGGCACTCCCACATGGGCCGCACACTACGCTGCGCTGATGAGCTTCAGCTCACTGGCCGCCGCCGGTGTAAGCCCAGACGTCGTCGATGCTTCCCGCATCTGCTGGGACCATCTCGCCCAGGCCGGGGCATGGTGGACCGGGGCCGAGCGGCGGGCCATCGCCGAGCAGGTTCGGCGGTCGGCTCCCCGACCTCTCTGGGACCGAGCACCTGAGCTCCAGACCTACGGGGATGAACGTGACGGAGACCTGACAGCTTTCGAGCTTGCCCTTGTCGAAAGAGCGACGGTTCAGCCTTCAAGCATCGACCGAGAGACCTACGAACACATCGTCACCCGGATCGGCGAGGACAAATACGCCGAACTTGCGGCCCTAACCGCCCAACTCGTGTCGATCGACCACCTTCACGACGCGCTCGGACTCTCCAGAGAGCCTCTACCACCAGCGCAGCCGGGGCCGCCGACCCACGAACGTCCGGATGGGCTGGTCGACCATGTGGCGTTCGTACCTACGTTGCCCCCTGACGGGCTGCCCCACGTCGCCGTCAGCCTCAGCTTGGCTCTGGCCGACAACGCTCGTCGAATGATCCTGGTGAGAGCCATGTACTCGGGGCGCAGCTTTGCCGACATGGTGTGGACCCACAGGCCTCTGTCCCGACCACAGATCGAACTGATCGCAGCTCGCACGTCGGCGCTGAACGAGTGTTTCTATTGAACAACTGCCCACGCGATGCTGCTCGGTTCGAGTAGCCAAGCCCTCGGAGCGCCGGCCGACGAGCGGGTGGTCGTGTCCGACCAAGGATCCAACGACGCCGTCGATGCCGGTGTCGAAGCCGGTCGAGAGCTGATCGACTTCACCGACGCAGCCCATGCCCTGGATGAGTCGCTCGAGGGGGCCCGCGAGCAGCTCGGTGACCGGCTGGGCCACGAAGCGATGGTCGACGCTGCTGTCATCGCCGCGGTGTTTCGAGGGTTGAACATCGCTGCCGACACCTCTGGGATTCGAGTCGACGACGACTGGGTGGGTGTTGCCCAGCGGCAGATGGAGGTTTTGGGAACACAGAGTTTCCGCACCCTTGCGAACAACCCCTGGGCCTCGGCGACCAATAGCTGACGACTCCGGCCGGACCAGGTCATCTCGGACATCGGTACCCTGACGCCATGGCACCTCCAGGGGTCAAAGTCGTGGCCACGAACCGTCAAGCTCGCCGTGAGTTCGAGATCCTCGACACGATCGAGGCCGGGCTCGTGTTGCAGGGCAGCGAGGTCAAGTCGCTGCGCAACGCCAAGGCTCAACTGGCCGAGGCCTATGGCCGTATCCACGACGGGGAAGCGTGGCTCAACTCGCTGCACGTCTCTCAGTACGAACACTCGAGCCTGGCCTTTGGTCACGACGCCGATCGGCCGAAGAAGCTCTTGCTCCACAGGACCGAGATCAATCGCCTGCAGGCGCAGATGGACCAAAAGGGTCTCACCCTGATCCCGCTGTCGCTCTACTTCAAAGACGGCAGGGCGAAGGTTGAGCTCGCGTTGGCTCGGCGGAAACGACTCGTCGACAAACGCCAGACGATCCAGCAGCGTGAGGCCGACCGTGAAGCGGCAAGGGAGATCTCGCGAGGCATGAGCGCCCGCCGCTGAGCCCTTCGCTCAAACCCCGGCGGCCGACTGGCCGGCGATGAACCCAAACGTGACGATGGGCCCGAGCGTCCCACCCGCACCGCCATAAGCCATGCCCGTCGGAGCCGCCATGACGTTGCCCGCGGCGAACAGACCTGGCACCACACCACCGTCGGCCGAAAGCACCCTTCCACGGGTATCGGTCTTGGGACCGCCACTAGTGCCGAGCGCTCCACTCTCGATCTGGATGGCGTGGAACGGCCGCACCGTCAGCGGGTGCAGTGTGGCCTGGATCCCGGGGAGCGATTGGTCGCCATTGAACCGGTCGTATGCGCTCTCACCACGACCGAAGTCCGGATCGGCGCCATCGGCGGCGAATTCGTTGAACCGTTCGACGGTGACTTCAAGCACTTGGGGGTCGAGGTCGAGCTTTGCGGCCAGCTCGCGCACCGTGGCGCCGGTGTGCATCCAGTCGGGCGCCTCGTCTCCGGGAGGGCAACCGGCAACGTCGTATCGCAGCTTGTGCTCGTGGTCGAAGATCAGCCAGCACGGTTGGTTGATGTACTCGAACGTCGACGGGTCGAACGAGTGCATTGCGCCGCCCATCGCGTTGTAGTTGCCCGCCTCGTTGGTGAACCTCACGCCGTTGGCGTTGACCATCAGGCTGCGCGGCCGGGTGCGTTCCCCCAGAATCAACCGGACGTGGGGACTTCCGAAGGCATCCTCGCCCGGCACGCGGGCAACCGGGACCCACCACGCATTGCCCATGTTTCCCAGGCGTGCACCGGCGGCAATTGCCATGTCCAAGCCATCGCCGGTGTTGTCGGGAGAACCTGCCGGGGCGGTCATCGGGCCGCGCAGAAACGTCTTGACCAGGTCCTCGTTCCATTCGAACCCCCCTGTGGCCAGGACCACCCCGCGCCGGGCCCGGACCCTCAACTCTCCGTCAGGCGTATCCAATACGACCCCGACAACCCGGCCGCCCTCGATCTCGAGTGACCTTGCACGACAGCCGGTGTGCGGCTCGATGCCGCGATCGAGCACCGCCTTGAGCAGTGCCCCGACCAAGGACAGACCCATCCCGAACTGGCGATCCGCAATTCGCGCCTGGATCAGGTCCATCGGGGGAACCTCGGTAGCGCCACCGAGTGGGGTCTCACTCAACATGACCGGGGCGACGCCGCGGTGGTTGCGTACCTTGTCGCCCCACTCCCCCAGCTCGTTGAATCCGAACAGTTCGTTGTCGAGTGACCGTCCGCCGCCTGGCAGACCCCCGGGGTGTTCGGGGTGGTAGTCGGGATATCCCTCAATGAGGCGGAATTGGCACGGCGTGTTGTGTTCTAGGTATTCGATAGTCGCAGGACCGTTGTCGACGAAGGTCGCTGCGATATCGGAATCGATGTGGCCCAGCGAGAGTGCGTCGAGGTAGGCGAGCGCTCGTTCGCGCGAGTCTTCGACGCCTGACGCTTCCTGGTGGTGGTTGTTGGGCATCCAGATGACGCCACCGCTCATGGCCGTTGTGCCGCCGATGACGTCTGATCGCTCGTACACACCCACAGATGCGCCTTCATCAGCCGCTGCGATCGCCGCTACGAGACCGGCGGCACCGGTACCCAAGACAACGACGTCATGGCTGTGTTCCATCGACTCCCCCTGTGAGACAGCTCAGACCGTACCCGCGAGCGATTGTGTGACGACACGTCGTCGACGGCTGCGGGCTTGGAGTGTCACGTTGACCCGGTACCATCGGTTGTCTGGTATTTGACAAGGGGCTGATCGGTTTCGACGTTGTGGATCGAGAGGCACATCATGCGACCGGAGTTGCTCAGACTCCTTAAACGGGGCAACCAAAGACACGGCAACCAGCGTGTCGCTCTCGCAGCCTGATTTAAGGCCTAAGAGAGTCATAGGGACCAGTAATGGCTCCCGGGGCCAGATCACTGCAGCCCGGCAACAGAAGCAGTGGTGGACAGCAGGGAAAGACCGCTGACGGCGTGAAAGACCGCTGACTCCAGCGAATAGTGCTGGCGGTGAGTCTCTGACTCATCCGACCCGGCGGTGTGGCTACCGTGAGCCACGTTCTCGGGAATGGTCGTAGCGTGAGTGGCTTTCCCATGGCGGACGGGGGTTCGATTCCCCCCAGCTCCACGGCAGTTCTCCCGTTGGTCGAGCGCCCTACGGGCCGCGCGCTCTGCTGGCCGCGCGCCCTGCTTGCCGCGCGAGACCAGCGCCGGTACGGCGCATCCGTCAACGGGCCATCCCCACATCACTCAAACCGCGGGAGGGTTCTGCCAGCGTAAAGCGCGCACCCGCGCACACTTCACGCTGGCAGCACGCTCTGACACACCCACCCACACGAGCACGAACCAGGTCGGCCAGGACACAGCCGCCCGGCCGCAGAGCGGCCGCAGGGCCCAACGGGTCCGAAGGTGCGATTGCGGCTTGAAAACCGACAAGCGGCGCGACACAGCCTTCGAAGCAGCCGCATAC
>JBPCTU010000180.1:0-3518 GCA_051011515.1 Acidimicrobiales bacterium | reverse complement strand
GCTCGCTGGAGTCGCCGTCGTATCGTTCGTGATGCTCGGCTTTCAATCGGGTGTCGTTTCGGATCCGACCCTGCTCCAGTTCTTCGTCGCAGGCGCCATAGCGATCTGCGCGATGATCCTGCCCGGTATTTCAGGCTCGTTCCTGCTGTTGACCTTGGGTATGTACGCGGCGGTGCTACACGCCGTCAACGAACGTGAGATTGCCGAAGTAGCCATCTTCATGCTCGGTGCCGTCGTCGGCCTGGCCTTGTTCTCCACCCTGCTGAGCTACCTGTTGGACCGTTACCACGACCTCGTGTTGGCGGCCCTGATCGGGCTGATGATCGGCAGCGTTCGAGTGCTGTGGCCATGGCCAAACGGGGTAGGCACGATCAGCGATGTCGAGGACGAACTTGTCGAAGGTACCGCGCTGGGCTGGCCTGAAGATGCCGCCGACTTCCTTTGGCCCACGCTCTTGGCGATCGCCGCGTTCGTTGTCGTCCTTGGCCTCGCCAAGTACGGCGAACGGCGTGATGGCTCCTCCACCAGCGACCGAGAGCCGCTCACTGCCGGTTGAGCACTACTGCGGCCGGTTGAGCACTACTGCGGCCGGTTGAACTCCATCCAACCGGCACCACTTCTACCGTCCCCAGCGGCGTAGCGGCACAACGACCTCTCGACATGTGACGTACGGCCATCGGACGCCTGAACAGCGACGGGCGCCCAAGCAACGGGTTCGGCGGCGAGGTATAGATCGCCCAAACGGATTCGCGCTGAATCCACCAACCCGCGCTCGTCGTGTGATGCCGAGATCGCGCAACCGCTGGCCACGTCGGACGTATCGATGAATCCCTGGGTCGACACGCCGCCGTCGATGACCTCGCCGATCGCCGTTGTGCCTTCACCCAGCCGGCATGAAGCCCAGGACCACTCCCGGTCCCACCACTGCCGAATACCCCACCGATGACTTCGACGGCCCCACCCATCGAAGTCAATCGTCTCCGACCCAACCAAGATCTCACCGTGGGCCCGACACGGGATCTCGTAGCCGGCTTGCCCGTCGTACATGACACCCGGCCCCTCCGACTCC
The DNA here is from genome assembly GCA_051011515.1 of Acidimicrobiales bacterium. Classification (GTDB taxonomy): domain Bacteria; phylum Actinomycetota; class Acidimicrobiia; order Acidimicrobiales; family UBA8592; genus JBPCTU01. Next base: position 2,449 of record JBPCTU010000180.1, on the reverse strand, counting down.
CACTCGAGGTCAAAGCCAATCGGCTCTCGATCACCCCAGCCTTTCCCGTACACCTCGCTCGGATCGTCGATCGCGACTCCGAACGCCTCGAGCCCAACAGTCATGTGTTCCATCGCAGTTTGCACGATCAGATCCGCCCACAGCCCGCTCGCCCGAATCTCCAGACCAGGGGGCTTGGGGAGCGGAGCGTCGTGTTCGATGACCGTCACGAGAGGGCGATCGCGCCCCACCAGGCACGCCCAGTACCAGCTCCTCGCCGAGTTCGGCCACAACCCAAGACGCACGTATCCACCTAGTTCGGCGTCTTCTGTCCAGAAGTCGAGCTGCCACGACTCCTCCCACTCGGGGCGAGGGTCGGGCTCGTGGGCAACCTCATCGAGCACGCTCGGGAAACTCGGCACCCGAGGATTGTGACATGCAGTGGCCGAACGCTTCGCTCCGAGGTGTCTACGGTTGGCAGGTGTCCACTGTTCACCTGCTGACAAATCCAACGGCACGAGTTGGCAAGGCGGCCGACTCCGTTGCCGCCATCCGGCGAGCCCTCACCGCGTTGGGCGCGGAAGTCGTCGACATTACTGGGGCTACTCCCGATGAGACGTCGGTAAACCTTTCGAGAGCCGTCGCCGAGGAAGCGGAACGTGTCGTGATTGCAGGAGGCGACGGGCTGGTCCATCTCGCCGTGCAGTCACTGGCCCGCTCTTCCACGATCGCGGGCATCTGTCCTGTCGGAACCGGCAACGACTTTGCCAACGCGCTCGGCATCCCCACTGACGTCGACGAAGCCGTGACCAATGCCCTCGGCGATCCGACCGAACTCGACCTCATGCAGGTCGGAACGACGTGGGCCGCATCGGTGGCAACCGCGGGCTTCTCCGTGGAAGTAAACAAGAAGGCCAATGCCATGCGGTTCCCTCGAGGGGCGAGTCGTTACACCGTGGCAACCCTGCTCGAGCTGCGCGGGTTGTCCGCCCGGCAATATCGAATTGTCGTCGACGGCCAGGAGACCGAAGTAGAGGCGGCACTGATCACTGTCGCCAACACGGCCTTCTTCGGTGGTGGAATGGAGGTCACGCCTGGGGCCAGCCCCACCGATGGGTTGCTCGACGTCACCGTTGTAGCTGATGTCGGCAGAATCGAACTGCTGACCTGGTTCCGCAAGGTCTTCAGTGGCCGGCACCTCGAACACGACGCGGTTTCGACGTTCCGTGGCCGATCCGTTCAGCTGCAGTCCGAGACGATCGAGGTCTGGGCCGATGGCGAGCCGGTCAGCGACCACCAAACCACCATCGAGGCCGTTCCCGAAGCGTTGCAGGTGGCCGGAGTTACGCTGCCAACGTGAGTGACTTCCTCTCGGATGAGTGGGTGCAGGCCCTCGATGCTCGATTCGCGCAGAGTGATGCCGGATCTTCACCGAACCGGCTCGTGGTGCAGTACGACATCGTCGACGACCCGCCGTTCACCTACCACGTCATCCTGGACCCGGACCGGGACCGGGCCATCGTCGGACCAGCCGACGAGGCAGACGTACGTTTCTCGATGAGCCGCGACATCGCCAGGCAGGTCAGCACCGCCGAGCTGAGCATCGAGGAAGCCTTCATCACCGGCCGAGTCGACATCGAGGGTGACATCACCGCCCTGCTGGAGGCGCACGCGGCGGCCGGCGATGCCTGAGCTGCCTGACGTCGTTGTTTATCTCGAAGCGATCGAGCGCGATGTCGTGGGCCACACAATCGAACGAGTCGACGTAAAGGGCCTGGCTGTTCTCAAGTCGTTCGACCCCCCGATCCAGGAGGCTCATGGCAAGAGGGTCATTGGCACACGCCGTCTCGGCAAACGTCTGATCTTCGAGCTCGAGGACGACCTGTACCTGGTCATCCACCTCATGATCGCCGGACGACTCTTTTGGAAGGAGCCTGATGCGAAGCCGGGCCGCGATGGCCTGGTGATGATCCGGTTCGATCACGGCACGTTGATGCTGCGTGAGGTCGCAAAGAAGAAGCGAGCGCGCATGTGGCTTCATCGGGGCGAGTCGGCGATGTTGGAAGAGCACGATCGCGGCGGGGCCGAACCACTCGACATCGACCGGGACACCTTCTCCGAGCTGCTCACCAACGAGAACCGGACTCTCAAGCGCGCTCTCACCAACCCGCGCACGTTCTCAGGCATAGGGAACGCCTACAGCGATGAGATTCTCCTGCACGCCAAGCTATCTCCCGTGAAACGGACCCAGCAGCTCACCGAGGCGGAGATCGACCGACTGTACGAGGCAACACAATCGACGCTTCTCGAATGGGTCGCCACCCTGCGCTCGGAAGCCGCAGATGGCTGGCCCGCCAAGGTCACGGCATTCCGCCCCGACATGGTTGTGCACGGCAAGTTCCGCGAACCATGCTCGGTATGTGGCACCGAGGTGCAGCGGATCGCCTACGCCGAGAACGAGGTCAACTAC
>JBPCTU010000179.1:0-3151 GCA_051011515.1 Acidimicrobiales bacterium | reverse complement strand
GACCTCGAGCTGAGTCTCGCCTGGGCCACGCGTGCCGATACCGCCGGCCTGCTGCGAGAGGCTCTTGCCACTCCCGCGCAGCCTCGGCAGCCGATATCGCAGCTGTGCCAGCTCGACCTGAGCCTTGCCCTCCGGGGTCGAAGCGTTCTGGGCGAAGATGTCGAGGATCACGGCTGTGCGGTCGAGAGCACTTCGCTTGAATATCGACTCCAGGTTGGACTGTTGTGCCGGAGTGAGCTCGTCGTCGAACACCACGGTGTCGGCGTCGGTGGCCTCGGCCAACTGATATATCTCGTTGGCCTTGCCCTTACCGATGAAGGTTGCGGGGTCAGGGGCGTCGCGGCGTTGAGTGACCCGAGCTACCTCGTCGGCGCCTGCAGTGTCCACGAGCAGCGCGAGTTCGTCCAGTGCCTCTTCGACAACCTCTTCGTCCTGACCGGGGCGGATGACCCCCACAAGGATGATTCGCTCCCGAAACGTGCGGTCGATGAAGCCCCTCTCTTCACCACCGAACTCACCGAACGCACCTCGGTGATCGGTGCGACGTTCATTGCCGTTGGGGCCTGGTTCGTCACCCATGAGCAATCTCCACGTCGGCAATGTGAACGGCCGGACCGATGAGGGTCGCGGATTCTTCGAGTACGACCTTCGCTGTCCCGCCCGGCATGACGACGTCGACGGTTGAACCGACAATGCCCCACTCGTTCGCCAGGGCTGCCGACACTGTCGCCCCGGACCCGCACGCCTCGGTTACGCCGACACCCCGCTCCCAGTGCAGCAGGCTGATCTGTGCCGGTCCGCTTTCGACCATGAAGTGCACGTTCATCCCGACGGGGGCGAAAAGAGCCTCCAAGGCTGGGCCGTCGACCGCGATGTCGATGTCGTCGAGGTCGTCGATCTCGACGACCAGATGTGGGTTCCCAACGTCGCGGACCGCCGCCCGCTTCGAGGCGAATCGGGTCTGCTCCAGACATGGGTGCTGGGGCGCTGACGACACCGCGCCCATGTCGACCGAGATGTAGGCCTCGGTGCCCGCCGACTCAACCAGGCGAAGGTCTCGGACACCCGCCGCGGTGAGCACCCGAAGTGTGTCGGCACCGTTGCGCGCCATAACCGCCTGGGCCAAACACCGGATGCCATTACCGCTGATCTCCGCGGCACTGCCATCGGCGTTGAACAGGGTCATCGCAACATCGGCTTCGCCGGTCGGCGTTCCGAAGATGAGGCCGTCCGCGCCAATTCCACGCGTCCGATGACACCACGCCCGCGCCAAGTCGCCCGCGTCGGCGGGCACCTCATCGATGAGGGAAACCAAGAAGTCGTTGCCGAGGCCGTGGTGTTTGCTCAGACGCACAGTTCGTATTCTCCCACTACCGCGGCCATTGCCTCCATCGGATTCTCGTCGATGCCGACCCAAGTGATGCGGGGGTCACGCCTGAACCACCGTTCCTGACGCCGGGCGAACCTTCGAGTTGCCACCATCGCAGCCTCAACCGCCTCGTCGAGGGAGCACTCGCCGCGCACATGGGCCAAGAGTTGCCGGTAGCCAAGTGCCTGCGCCGCTGTGCGAGACAGTGGCCTCTCCATCGCCGCCAGCGCCTCGACCTCTCCGACAAAACCGTCCGCGAGCTGGCGTTCGTACCGCTGTTCGATCCGACCGTCGATGCTGCTGCGATCCCAACGAGGGCCGATCATCCGGTATCTCGACTCGGGATACACCGACAACCCCGGCCCGAAACTGCTGAACGGCATGCCGCTACCCAGCGTTACCTCGAGCGCCCTGACGATCCGGCGTCGGTTGGATGCCTCCATTCGACCGGCCGACTCGGGATCGAGCTCTACGAGGCGGTTGTGGAGCGCAGAAGTTTCAACGCCGTCCAGATCTGCGACAACGTCCGGGTACTGGCCCGGAATCCGCAGGTCGTCGACCACTGCTCTGAGGTGCAAACCCGTCCCGCCAACGAGGACGGGCTGGTTGCCACGACTTTCGATCTCGCCAATGGCCTCCGACGCTGCGAACTGGAACTCGCTGACTGAGAACTCTTGGTAGGGCTCGACCAGGTCTATCAAGTGATGGGGTATCTCGGCCCGCTCGGCCCGGGTGGGCTTCGCAGTGCCGACATCCATGCACCGGTAGATCTGCATGGAGTCGATAGAAACCAGCTCGATGCCTGCGTGGCGACGCGCCAACTCGAGAGCCAGCTGCGATTTCCCACTCGCGGTGACGCCGACGATGGCCAGAATCGGCCTGGTCGGATCACTGCTCAACCGGCGACCACCGGGATGCGGGTCTTGTGTCGTGCCGGCGCAACCACCTCAACGAACTCTCCGAGGAGATAGTGAGTTCGTGCGGCGACCACCTCGACGTTGGCGTAAGTACCAACTCGTAGTGGCGACTCGGCCGGGAAGTGAATCAACTTGTTCTGCCGGGTACGGCCGGTGACGACCTGTGGGTCCCTCTTGCTCGGGCCTTCGACCACGACCTCTTCGACCCGACCCACACGGGCCTCGTGTCGGCGGGCCCCACTGCGCCGGATAACAGCCCGGAGGCGCTCGTAGCGGTCGACGACCTCAGCGGGATCGCAGAACCGGTCGACCATGCGGGCTGCCTCTGTGCCCTCGCGCGGAGAGAACACGAACGTGTAGGCACCGTCGTATTCGGCATCGGCCGCGACTGACAGCGTCTGTTCGAAGTCGTGTTCGGTCTCGCCCGGGAAACCCACGATTATGTCGGTCGTCACCGCCAGGTCGGGAACGATCGCCCGGGCTTGTTCGAGACGCTCGACGTACCGCTGCGCCGTGTATCCCCGGTGCATGGCCGAAAGAACGGAGTCGCTGCCCGACTGCAGTGGCAGGTGCAGGTGCTCACACACAGCGGGCGTATCCGCCATCGCCTCCATGACGTCGGGGCGGATGTCCTTCGGATGAGGACTCGTGTAGCGAACACGTCGGATGCCAGGAACGTCTCCGACGGCTCGCAAGAGATCAGCAAACAGCGGTCGGGGGCGGCGCCGGTTGTCGCCGGCCCACATTGGACCTGCGGCGTCGGCGTCCCCGGTGGCCGGCGGTTCGTTTCGCAAAGAAAGCGTCAGATCGCGGCCGTAACTGTTGACGTTCTGGCCCAGCAACGTGATCTCGGTTGCTCCGTCTG
>JBPCTU010000178.1:0-15390 GCA_051011515.1 Acidimicrobiales bacterium | reverse complement strand
CCCTCGAAGATCGCAGTGTCGAGTTCGTCGGTGGCGTCGCCTATGAGATGGGCGAAAGCTCCTCCCAACGAGAGCACCGTGAACGACAAAGTTGCCATCGTCATGACGGCCGGCGCAGAAATCGTGTTGGGCATCGGCACACGCCGGAGTTCGGGAATGCCGACGGCCGCACAGCCAACGCTCGCCAGGATGAACGGGAGTGTCACATCGCCGGAGTCTGCAAGGTCGACGATCGCCGATATCAGAAACAGCGCCGAGAGCCCGACCAGCGTGAGGGCGAGAGGAAAGCGCAGCAATGCTGCGCGTTGATTGTCGGCGAACAGGCCGCGTCGGCGAACGTCGCGGAGAGGACTCGATGGTGCAGAAGGACCAGGGGGAGTTGTTGTCACTCGAAGATCTGACGCACTGCGTCGACGTTCTGTGGCCGCACGAAGACCACGACGTGGTCTCGTAAGCGGAGCTCGCTCCGGCCGCGCCCGATCTGCGCCTTGCCGTCACGCACGAACGCACCGATCAGAGCGTTCTTGGAGAAGTCCAGGTCGCGAATCAGCGCGCCGTCGGCCTTGGAACCGGCAGCGACCTCGACCTCGATCACCTCGAAGTCGGCGCCAAGGAACGTTGCGACTCGGGCCACACCCCCTCGAACGAATCGGAGAACACCATTTGCGCTGGCCGTTCTCGGTGAAAGCGCAACGTCGATGCCGATGTCCTCGAGCAGCTCGCGTAGGGCCAACCTGTGCAGAACGGCGATGGTCTCCCGAGCGCCCAGTGACTTCGCATAGAGGCAAGCCAAGATGTTCGCCTCGTCTTGGCCGGTGAGGGCCACCACGGCGTCGTAGCTCCCGGCTTCCTCGGCCGCTAGCAGCTCGGCATCGGTGATGTCACCTTCGAGTACCAACACTCCATCGAGGTCTTCGGCCAACTCGCGAGCACGGACGGGATCGCGTTCGATGAGGGTCACCGCCCCGGAACGAGCCGAGAGGCTCCTGGCCACGATTTCGGCAGTACGTCCCCCACCCAACAGCATGACCCGTCGATGGGTCCCGGCTTTGAGGCCGAGGAGCTTGATGACGTCTCGCTTGGCTCGTTTCTTGGAGATCATGTAGAGGTGGTCATCGGCCATGATCTCCTCGTCGGCGCGTGGGATCACGGTCTCACCGGCTCTGGTCCGGGCGGCCACCAGAAACTCCCAGTCCGGCTCGTACTGGGCGGCGATCTCCGACAACGTCCGTCCACACAACGGGGCCTCGGCGTCGAGCGTCGCTCCGATGACGAATACCTCTCCCCCGGCCAGATGAGCTATCTCGGTCGCACCCGGCGCTTCGAGGAGATCGAGGATCTCCGCCGCGGTCTCGGCGTCGGGGTCGATCACCAGGTCGGCGTCGATGGCGTCGCGCAGCTCTTGTCCATCGCGCCCTCGGAGCTCCTCGGCTTCGATACGCACGACGGTCCGCTCGACGCCTGCCTGCTTCGCCAACAGCGCCGATATCAGGTTGACCTCGTCGTTGGACGTGACTGCGACAAAGAGGTCAGTCCGAGAGAGACCGGCATCGCTGAGTACCCGCGGATGAGTGCCACTCCCCTGCACTACGAGCACGTCGAGTCGATCGCCGATGTCGCGAAGGCGCTGACGATCGGTCTCGATGACCGCTACATCGTTGCCATGTCGCGTCAAGAGCTCCGCAACGTAGGACCCGACCTCGCCGGCTCCGACGACGATCACATGCACCCCCTATTGGTACCACCGGCAGCCCCACATTGCGACGACCGGAGCGTCCGGCGGCCTTCAGCTCGGGAGGAGCCCGTAGATCTTCGTCGGAGTAATCACTGCATCGAGGGCAATGTCGTGGGCCCGGGCGTCGATTGCCGCGACCAGCTGGAGGTCGTGAGCCAGTCCGATCAGAACGGGCGCGGAGGGCCGGGGGGTGGCACCGAAGAAGGCGAGAGCGCGGTCGTAATAGGCCTTGCCTCGGCCGAGTCGATCGAGCTTGGTGTCGAAACCAACCAACGGGACCAAAATCACATCGAGCTCGGTTGGGTCGATCGCGGGCGTTTCCGGAGGTGGCTCCGACAGACCCCATCGACCTTGAACCAATTGCTCGTCGGACTCCACGACGTGGAAGGTCATCACATCCGCCTCGATGCGCGGGAACGCCGTTCTTACGTCAGAGAGGCGCAATGCCTCCACCGCTATCGAAGGCGAGATCTCGCCGTCCGTTGCCAAGTAAGCGGCGACCACTGACGGCCTCAGGAGGTCAAGGCGCGGCGCGAGCCGTCCAGCAATGGCCTGTGCAGCCTCGTGTTGGGTTGACTCATCGAGCTGGCGCCTTGCATGGCGAAGACGCTCACGCAGCTCGGACCGGGTTGACGCTTCGATGGCCGAAATCTAGCCGGGCTGCCATCCCAGTGAACCCTCGCCAATCGTGCCAAACTTTCGTGTTCGGCCTGTCACTGACGACTTGGTTACGCGCGCCCCGAATGCATTACCTTTACTCGGCTTGTTCGTGCGCTCAATGAGGAGAAACGACATTGGAAGCGATTCCGTATCTGGCCCTGATCAGTGCAATCGGAGCACTGGTGTTGGCCGCCTACTACTACAAGCTGGTCGAAGCGGCCCCACCGGGCGACGACCGCATGGTCTTCTTGATGAACGAGATCCAGAAGGGTGCCCGAGCCTTCCTCAAGGCCGAGTACACCTGGGTGTCGGTGTTCGTCGTAGCCATGATGATCCTCCTCGGAATCGTGGTCGATCCGTTGGCCCCCGTGAGTTATCTGCTGGGGGCGGTGTTGTCCGCGTCGGCTGGTTACGCCGGTATGAGGGTGGCCACGATGGCCAACGCTCGGACCACCGAAGCGGCCAAGGAGGGCCCGGCCAAGGCTTTGCCGGTGGCTTTCCGCGGCGGCGCTGTCATGGGATTCGCCGTGGCAGGCCTGGCCCTTGGCGGGCTGATGTTGACCTATCTCGTGTTCGTCGAATGGGGTGAGGTCGACAACGCATTCGAGGTTGTGACGGCGTTTGGTCTGGGTGCTTCGTCGATTGCTCTGTTCTCGCGCGTCGGTGGGGGTATCTACACCAAAGCCGCTGACGTCGGCGCCGACCTGGTCGGCAAGGTCGAAGCCGGCATCCCCGAAGACGATCCCCGCAACCCCGCGACCATCGCCGACAACGTCGGCGACAATGTGGGCGACGTGGCCGGTATGGGTGCCGACCTGTTCGAGTCCTATGCCGGCTCGATCATCGCTCCGGTAGCCCTCACCGCGTTCGCAGTTGCAGGTGGACTGGAAGCAGCGGACGCTGGCGAGAGTGGCGTCATCGAACTGCTGATGTTCCCGATGGCCATCGCGGCTGTGGGCATGGTGGCCTCGATCATCGGCTCCTTCCTCGTAAAGGGCGGCGACAGCACCGACAGCAAGGCGCTCAGTCGCGCCTTGCACATCGGCACCAACGTGGCGATGGGAATCACGATCGTGGCCACCCTCGGCGTGGCCTACTGGTTGTTCGACGACGCCAGTGGAGACGCCTACGGCCTGGCAGTCTCGGTCATCGGCGGGCTGCTCGTTGGGTGGGCGCTTGGTAAGACCGCCGAGTACTACACCTCCGATCACTTCAGTCCGGTGAAGAAGATCGCTTCGCAGTCCGAGACCGGTCCCGCGACGACGGTTCTCTCCGGTATCAGCGCGGGCATGGTCTCGGTGGCTTCTTCGGTTGGCCTCATCATCATCGGCGTCGGCGTCGCTTACTGGGGTGGCGAACAGACCTTGGGCGACGGCGGTGGCATCTACGGCATCGCTGTTGCCGCGATCGGCATGCTGGCCACAACCGGCATCGTCGTGTCCGTCGACGCTTACGGCCCGATCGCCGACAACGCCGGCGGCATCGCCGAGATGGCCGAACTCGACCCGTCAGTGCGTGAGGTCACCGACGCGCTCGACTCGTTGGGCAACACCACGGCAGCAATCGCCAAGGGGTTCGCGGTCGGATCTGCGGCACTCACAGCCCTTGCTCTGTTCAAGAGTTTCGAGTTGGCGGTCGCGCAGGACGGTGGAACCCTCAGCCTCAATGTCGGGGAGGTCGACGTCTTCATCGGCTTGTTCATCGGCGCGGGGTTGCCATTCCTCTTCGCGGCGCTGACGATCGACGCAGTGGGTCGCGCGGCGGCAGCCATGATCGAAGAGGTCCGGCGCCAGTTCCGCGAGATCCCAGGCCTACGGGAAGGCAAGCCCGGAGTTGTCCCCGACTCTGCGAGATGCGTCGCTATTTCGACCGATGCCTCGCTCAGAGAGATGATCGTTCCCGGCGCTTTGGCCGTGGTGGTTCCGCTCGTCGTGGGATTCATCGACGTCGACGCACTGGGTGGGCTGTTGGCCGGTGCGCTCGTGACCGGCTTCGCCCTCGCCATATTCATGGCGAATGCCGGTGGAGCGTGGGACAACGCCAAGAAGTACATCGAGGCCGGGCACCATGGCGGCAAGGGGTCCGAACCGCACAAGGCTGCCGTTGTGGGCGACACGGTCGGCGACCCGTTCAAGGACACTTCCGGCCCGGCCATGAACATTCTCTTGAAGGTCATGACGATCGTGTCTCTGGTGTTCGCCTCGGCGTTCGTATAGACGCCCCGAAAAACCGGCATCCCTCCGCCTTGGCTGGGGAGGGTAAATCACACCCTTGAGTAGTCCAGACTGGGCCTAAAGGCCCTATCTGCGCGTAGACCTGGGCCCATCGGCTTTCGCTCCTCACGCAATCCTTCGATGCTCCGATCCGTTGAGTGACGACTCAGCGGACAGGAAACGAGGGTGTGAGGATGCCGCTGTCACAATCTGATGCTGCTCACCTCTTGCGCCGTGTCGGTGTAATGGGCAACCAAGAAGAGATCGACCACTTCGCCGGCCGGGAACGGGCCGACGCTGTCGACGAGATTCTCGCGCTCGAACCTACACTTCCGGCTCGGCCCGGCTTCGCCGAGTCGCGTTCGGTGTGGCCAGGAATCGTCGACTTCCGGCAGTGGTGGGTGAACCGCATGGTCAACGCCCGCTGGGTGAACCGCGCAGCGGCAACACCGAGCCCGTTGGAGGAGAAGATGACCCTCTTCTGGCACAGCCATTTCGCGACCGCCGCGAGCAAGGTCGAGGACCTGCGCGTCATCTGGGGTCAGAACAATCTGTTCCGCCGGCGCTCCACTGGCTCCTTTCACACGTTGCTGAGCGAGGTCACGACCCACGGTGCGCTGTTGTTCCACCTCGACAACCAACAAAACACCGTCGAGGACCTACAGGAGAACTTCGCCCGCGAACTCATGGAGCTGTATACGACCGGTCCAGATCACTTCACCGAAGAGGATGTGGTCGAGATGGCTCGCGCTTGGACCGGCCACGGCACCATCGGCTGGATCGGGTATTGGGACCAGCGGTACCGGTTCTACCCCTCCGACCACGACAACAGTCCCAAGACCCTGTTCGGCCAGACAGCGAACTTCGATGGCCCCGACACGATCGCTCTTTTCACCAATGGTGTGCGGAAAGAGGCAACGGCTCGGTTTATCGCCACGAAGCTCTGGCGCTACATGGTCAGTGACGAGGTCCCCGCTTCGGCAATCGACGACCTCGCAGCTGCCTGGTCGCCGACGATGAACCTGACGGACCTGTTACGAGCGCTCCTTCTCCATGACGGATTCTGGGCCGACGAGGCTCGCTTCGCACTCGTACGTTCGCCGATCGAATTCGCCGTGGCGGTACTGCGCCAGCTTGGCCTCGCCTCCGGCGACTCTGGCATTCACTACCTCATGGACGACATGGGCCAAGCTCTCCTGGAGCCACCTTCGGTCGCCGGCTGGGGCACTGGCCGAGATTGGCTCTCGACACAGACGTTGTGGGGTAAAGCTCGTTTTGTGGGTGGACTCCGCTGGAACGACGACGTCTGGAGGCGCTTTTACGACGCAGGTGACAGCGATGTCCGGGAATCGATCACCCCTCGACAGGCTGCCAACCGCATCATCAACGTCCTTGGCATCCCCGACCCTTCACCAGGCACCCGGCAGATGCTCGAGGACTTCTGGACCGACCACGTAAACGGCGATGACCGCTGGGCGGCGAAGTACAACTCTGTCATTGTCGGAACGCTGGCCCCGGAGTTCCAGGTTTCATGAGGAGCATGAGATGACTGTCCACCGGTTTGCCAACACGCCAGATCCGGAGCTGCGGGAGGCCTACAAGCTGCTCCACACGCCGCCTCGCACTGACGGCGATGTGGAACGGCGACGTTTCCTCCAAGGCATGCTCGCTGTTGGCGGCGTCGCGGCGCTCGGATTGCCGAACTTCGCCGGCGAAGCCGGTGCACAACCCCTCGGGAAGAACGATCGAATCCTGGTGGTGCTCTTGTTGTCCGGCGGCAACGATGGGTTGAACACGGTCGTCCCTGCCAACTCAGGCCAGTACTACGACCGCCGTAGGTCGTTGGCTGTCAGCCAGAACGGATTACACGGCGTCGGCGACGGCCAGTACCTGCACCGCAACTTGTCGAAGCTGAAGGCTCGCTACGACTCCGGCGAGGTGGCGATAGTTCAAGGCGTCGGAGATCCTCTCGACGACCACAGTCATTTCGTCAATCTCGCCAGGTGGATGGCAGGGTCGGCTCGGCCCGAACCCTGGTACACGGGCTGGCTGGGACGGTACCTCGACGGAGTCGGCGCCAGTGGGCTCGCTGGAGTCTCGATCGGGCACTCGGGAGCTCCGCTCCTTCTTGCCCGCGCTGCTGGTGAATCCACCTCGGTTCCACCCTACGGACGGCTCTTCGGCATGAACCGCTGGGAACGTGGGCCAGATCGACCGACCTACGACAACCTGCTCGACTTGAATACGGCCAACGTCAACCACGGATCAGTGGCCCGAGACGTCGCTCTCAACACCAAGTCCGCGATCCGGACAGCAGTGAAAGTGGGCCCGATCTTCCCCGAGGACGATCCGGTCATGGAACTGAACGATCAGTTCATGATCGACGCGACTCTCGTTGCTCGGCTGATAAACCTCGACGTCGGCGCTCGGGTCATCACCATCGCTCTCGGCGGCTTCGATCACCACGAGAACCAACGTCCAGAACACGACAACTTCATGCGCTCTCTGGACAACGCCATCGACCGGATCTTCAAGCGGGTCCAGCCGCGACTGCGCGATCAGGTCATGGTCATGACCTACTCGGAGTTCGGCCGCCGTGTCGAAGGCACCGCAACCGGAACCGATCATGGAACTGCAGGTCCGATGATCGTCGCCGGCGCTGGGGTCAGAGGCGGCATGTACGGCCAGACACCTTCACTCGGGAACCTCGACTCGCGCGGCGATCTACGCCATCACGTGAACTTCCGCTCGGTCTACGCGACTGTTCTCGAGGACTGGCTGGATGCCGACAGCAACGAAGTCCTGGGCGGGAACTTCGAAAGGCTCAACTTTGTCGGCGGCGTTGGTGGACCCAGATGCGAAGGCCTGAGTCCCACAATCGTCGGTACTGCCGGTGACGACGTCCTGGTGGGAACTCCCGGCCGCGATGTCATCCTCGCGAAGGGCGGCAACGACGTTGTTCGAGGCCTTGGCGGCAACGACGTCGTTTGTGCTGGGCCGGGTCAAGACAAGGTGTATGGCGGCAAAGGACACGACACCATCTATGGGCAAGGCGGCAACGACATCCTGAACGGTGGCCCCGGCAACGACAAGGCTGTTGGCGGCAAGGGCGCAGACAAGCTGCTGGGCAAAGGCGGTGAGGACGTGTTGAAGGGTCAGCGCGGCAAGGACGAGCTACGTGGCGGCAAGAGACGCGATCAGCTCGACGGCGGAACGGGTGCGGACAAGATCTATGGAGATCGTCGCCGCGACGACATCGTGGCGACCGCGATCGACAAGATCCTGTCGGGCTGACACAAGCGGAGATACCGTTTCGGCATATGTCCGAAACGATCGCTGCGAACGAATCATCGTCGGCTCCTGTGCGCCTTGTCGTTCTCTTTGGCGGTCGATCCGCCGAGCACGACGTGTCCTGCACCTCGGCGCGACACGTATTGATGGCGGCAGACCCTGAGCGGTATCGGATCGAGGCAGTGGCGATTGGTCGCGACGGGGCCTGGATGCGTGATCGCGCTACCGAGGACACCATTCGGAGTCGAGCTGAGGACCTGCCCCAACAGTTGGTGGCCCAAGGCGAAGAGATCGATCCTTTCGAGTTGTTGGGTCAGCCGGCTGCCTCCGGAGAAGCGACAGTTGTGTTTCCGGTGCTCCACGGGCCCTACGGAGAAGATGGAACGGTCCAGGGGTTACTGGAGTTGTTGGACGTCGCATACGTAGGTTCAGGCGTCCTGGGATCTGCACTCAGCATGGACAAACTGAAGGCGAAAGAGATGCTGAGCGTGCACGGGATCCCCCAGGCGCGCTGGAGCGGGTTACATGTCAGCGAGACAGACCGGGCCGGTCACTTGGCCAGCGTCATCGCCGATCTGGGCCTGCCATTGTTCGTCAAGCCGGCCAAAATGGGATCGTCGGTTGGGGTATCGAAGGCCACCGATGCCGAGGACCTGAGCCGAGCAGTCGAGGTGGCGGCCCAGTTCGACGAATGGATCATCGTCGAAGAGTCGATCTCGGGGCGAGAGATCGAGTGTTCCGTCCTGGGAAACCTCGATCTCGAGGTATCGGTGGGCGGCGAAGTCGTTTCGGGTGCCGACTTCTACGACTACGAAGACAAGTACGACGACGGGGCCGAGCTGATCATCCCGTGCGAGCTCACCGAGACTGAACTCGCGGAGATGCGCGAGCTCGCCCAGAGGTCCTACAAAGCGCTCCGTTGTGCCGGGCTCGCTCGCGTGGACTTCTTCCTCCAGTCGGGCGGGGGCGGCTGGTTGATCAACGAGGTCAACACGATGCCCGGCTTCACCCCCATCTCGATGTACCCGAAACTATGGGCCGCCAGCGGGCTCGACTATCCCGGGCTCGTCGACCGCCTGGTCGACCTTGCCGTCGAGCGCCACGAGCGCCGCGCCAAACATCGCTGCGTCTCCCGTTGAGGACCCTTGCAAGTATCGAACACATGTTCGATACTTGCCTCCATGAACCTCCAGCTCGAGCACGAGATCGAACAGCTCCGACGCAGTGTTGCCATGCTCCGTCCCGGCGAACAAGCCCTGGACCGTGAGACGACTCTGCAGGTGCTGCATCGCCTGCAGCTGGTGAGTCGGCGAGTGAGCCGCCTCGAAGGGGGACTCCAGGCCCTTCTGGACGAGGACGACGGGGTCGCTCGTCACCCGAGTGCGTGGATCGGGTGACACTCGAGGCAATGCCTGAGTCCAGCCTGGGTTCAGCCTGAGTTCAGCTCGGCTCGAGGGCGCTGCGTAGAAATCGCAAAAGCTCGCGCCGGCGTAGCGCTGTGTCGCGCAAGGTCGGCTCAATGCCCACCGCACGTAGTACCTCTACCTCGGTCGCGACCCCCATAACGGTCGAGTAGACCGAAAAGGCGAGGAGCCGAGGATCACTTTCACGGACCCGGCCTTGCCGCATTTCCTCTCTCAGCCACTCCGTTGCGCCTTTGATCAGCGGTTCGAGGGCATCCGTCGCACGGTTCAGAACGGGCGGACCAAGTCTGGTGACTTCACGTATCAGCCCAAGCAGTTCTGGGCGTCGGATCGCCATGCGGAACACACCACGCACCATCGCCTCGACCCTCGCGAACCCTTCGTCGCTGGTCTCGATCACTGCCCACATGACCGCCGTCAGCTCTGCGACGGCCTGATCGACCACCGCGTCCAGCAGGATCTCCTTCGAAGGGAAGTGGTACAGAATTGACTGCTTGCGGATACCCAACTCGGAGGCAAGATCGTCGAGGCTGGTCGCGTCGTAGCCAGAGCCCCCGAAGGCGGCCATGGCTGCGTCGACGATCCGGTCCGAGGTCCCCACGGGCAGGATCGTAGCCGAGATGGTCCATGCCTCTACCAAATGGTAGAAAGGTGCGATGTCCCAGATAGCCGCCTCGCTCGCGGGCAAACGGATCGCCATAACCGGCTCGACAGGTTTCCTGGGCACGGCGCTCGTGGAGCGCCTCCTGCGTGGAGTTCCCGACTGTGAACTCGTATTGCTCGTGCGCCCAGGGCGGCGGTCAGCGACCAAACGCGTGGAACGCGACATCCTGCGTAACGACGCGTTTGATCGTCTGCGGGAACGGCACGGCCGCGACGGATTCCAGGTACTTGCCGCAGAGCGCATCCACGCCGTAGCAGCCGATATTTCGACAGACGGGCTCGGCCTCGACGACGCGGGCCGTGAGTTGCTGTCCAGTTGTGATGTGGTGGTTCATTCCGCCGCGGCAGTCTCCTTTGACGAGCCGCTGGATCGTGCCGCCGAAGTCAACCTGATGGGGCCCGTCCGGTTGGTGCGGACGCTTCAAGAGCTCGGCGTCAGGCCGCACCTGGTCGCTGTCAGCACGTGTTACGTAGCCGGGAGCCGCAAGGGCGACGCGCCAGAAATGCCATTGGTCGCGAGTCCCTTCTACGTTCCAATCGACTGGCGCGCCGAGGTCGATGCTGCCCGGCGCACGCGGGACTATGTGGAAGATGACAGTCGAAGGGTCGCCAGACTCGAAGAGTTCCAGACGGCTGCGCGCAACGAGCTCGGGGCTGCGGGCACTCCGGCTCTCTCGGCCAAAACCGAACAGCTCCGGGAGCGGTGGGTCAAAGAGCAGATGGTCGATGCCGGGCGGACCCGCGCTGCCTCGCTGGGTTTCCCAGATGCCTACGCATTCACCAAGGCTCTCGCTGAACAGGCGATGGAGGAGATCCGCGACGACATCCCTCTGAGCATCGTTCGCCCGTCGATCATCGAATCCGCCTGGGCCGAACCGCGGCCGGGCTGGATCCGCGGTTTCCGGATGGCGGAACCGATCATCATGAACTACGGCCGTGGAACCTTGAAAGAATTCCCCGGTATTCCTGAAGGAATCATCGACGTGATCCCGGTCGATCTCGTGGCAGCGGCGATTGTTGCGGTGGCCGCGGAATCCCCACCCGAGGAACTCTCCATCGTTCAAGTCGCGTCGGGGGGCTGCAACCCGGTGAAGATCTCCCGTCTGACTGACCTGATCCACGACTACTTCGGGAAACATCCGATCTATGACGACCGAAACCAGCCGATCTCGCCGGCCAAGTGGGTCTATCCGGGGCGTGGCCGGGTGGTTGCACAGCTCAGTCGGGCGAAGTGGACGCTCGAGGCCGCGGAGAAGGCGCTCCACAAACTTCCGGTGCGTGGCAAACACGCGCTCGTCGCGGCCGACCTCGAAGAGAAGCGCGACGAGGTCGACAAGGCCATGGGGTATGTGACCCTGTACGGCAAGTACGTCGAATGTGAAGCGCTGTACGGAGTCGATCGATTGCTCCAGCTCTGGCACTCGCTCTCTGACGCAGACCAGGAAGAGTTTGCGTTCGACCCACGGGTCATCGACTGGGAAACCTACGTCTACGACATCCACCTGCCGTCGGTGTTGTCCCAAGGCCGGGTCAAGACGGCCCCAAGCAGAACTCCAGGCGAGTCACGTTCTTCACGCCTCCGAAAGCAGGTGCTGGCGCCCGAACGGCACATGGCGGCCTTCGATCTCGAGAACACGTTGATCGCGTCCAACGTTGTGTCGTCGTACAGCTACCTGGCAACCAAACGACTTCCGCCGGCGGACCGGGCCCGGCTCGTCGGCCGAATCATTATCGAAGCACCTGGCTTGTTGGCGCTCGACCGTAGGGACCGGAGCGATTTCCTCCGAAGTTTCTACAGGCGCTACGAGGATGCACCGGTCGACCAGATCAACCAAGACTCCATGGACATGTTCAGCGAGCTGATTCTGGCCAAGTCGTTCCCTGCGGCAATGAGACGGGTCCGCGACCACCGAGAGGCCGGCCATCGGACAGTATTGATCACGGGCGCGCTCGATTTCGTTGTCGAGCCGCTTCGCCCTCTGTTCGACGACATCGTGTCGGCGTCGCTTGGGGTCGCCGACGAGCGCTACACGGGACAAATGACCATGGTGCCGCCAACGGGAGAAACGCGGGCTGCTGCACTGCGGGCCTACACCGAGGCCGAGAACCTCGATTTGGCCGAGTCTGTGGCCTATGCCGACTCATCCAGCGACCTTCCGATGTTGGAGGCGGTTGGGTTCCCAGTCGCCGTGAACCCTGAGACCAAGCTCGCAACGTTGGCCCGACGTCGCGGCTGGCTCATCGAGACCTTCGAGAAGGCTCCCGGCGCTCCGCGCAAGCTGTTGCCACTCGGGAGCGCGAGGAACTGACATGCCCAAAGAAACCCACCGACATCCCCGACCGGGCCTGGTGCTGGACGTGGATCGATCCACGCCTCCGATCCTGTTCCACCATGGCGAGGGGTTCCGACTGGAGAAGCTGCCGCCAGGACGATCCAGAGTCGTGTATCCGGCTGAACCGATGGAAGGACTGACTCATCCCGACATCGAGATCCGTCGGGCACTGGAGAATCCGACCGGCGACAGCCCGCCGCTGTCCGCGCTGCTGACATCGGGCATGAAGCTGACCATCGCCTTCGACGACATCTCGTTGCCATTGCCGCCCATGCGTCGGCCCGACATCCGGCAACGGGTCATCGAGGCCGTGCTCGATTCTGCGGCCGCGGCCGGCGTCGACGACGTACACATAATCGCAGCCCTGGCCCTTCATCGACGTATGACCGAAGCAGAACTGCGCCATGCTGTCGGCGATCGTGTCTACGACGCCTTCGCTCCATCGGGCCTCTTGTACAACCTCGATGCCGAGGATCCGGAGAACATGGTCGTGTTGGGCGAGACACCACACGGCGAAGAGGTCCAGATCAACAAGCGGGCCGCAGAAAGCGACCTGATCGTCTACGTCAACATCAACCTCGTGTCGATGGACGGAGGCTGGAAGAGCACCGCCACGGGGCTCTCGGGTTACACCGCTCTGCGACATCATCACAACCCGGCGACGATGCGACAGTCCAAGAGTTTCATGGACAAGAACAGTTCTGAGCTGCACCACTCGAACTGGCGGCAGGGAAAGGTGCTCCGAGACTCGGGCATCAAGGTGTTCCAGATCGAAACGACCGTGAACAACAACACCTTCGGCTACGACGGTCCGTTGTCGATGCTCCAAAAGCGCGAATGGGAGTGGTCCGCTCGCGACAGAGCGACTTTCATGGCTATGCAGGCCGGCCTCAAACGGATGACGGGAGGTGCCAAACGCAAGGCATTCCAGAGCTGGCAGGCACCGTATGAGTTGACATCTGTGCAGGCAGGCGAGGTCGAAGCCGTACATGAGAAGACCCTCGAAACGGTCTTTGAACAGCATCTCGTGTCGGTAGATGGTCAGTCGGACATCTTGACGATGGGGCTGCCGTACATCTGCCCGTACAACGTCAACTCGGTCATGAATCCGATCCTCGTTGCATGTCTCGGTCTCGGGTACTTCTTCAATATGTACCGCGGCAAACCTCTCGTCCGCGAGGGCGGCGTGCTCATCATGAGCCACCCGACACCTTGGGAGTTCCACCCCGTTCATCACCCGAGCTACATCGATTTCTTCGAGCAGGTGCTCGCAGAAACGACCGACCCGGTCGAGATGAGCGAGAAGTACGAGAAGTCGTTCGCCGAAGACGAGTGGTACCGGCACCTCTACCGAACCTCGTACGCCTACCACGGGGTGCACCCGTTCTACATGTGGTACTGGTGTACCCATGCGCTCGACCACCTGGGTGCGGTGATCATCGTTGGTGGAGATCCGCGAGCGGTTCGACGCATGGGGTTCAGACCGGCCACAACCCTCCAGGACGCGCTGGAGATGGCATCAGACGTAGTCGGCTCACAAGCAACGGTCACCCATTACCACAATCCCCCGATCGTCATGGCCGACGTGACATGAGTTCGTCGGCCCGGGCGATACGGCGCCGCACTCGTCAGATAGCACGCGCCGTTGGAGGGGCCCCGGATCGGGTCCGAATGTCGTCGGTCGTCCGCAAGACAGAGTTCCCCATTCGCGCCCCTCGCGTTCCCGCTGGTGTCGACCCTGTGCCGGCTACGTCCAAGACCGGCGTCGACTTCGACACCGATTGGGCGCGTCGCCCACCAGCGCGTGCTGCCCGGGCCGTGTTGGTCGAATCTGTGGTTCGGCCTGTTGTGGCATATCTGGCTCGGCCCGAACGCTCCGGACAAGACCGGCTGGATGGGCTCGAGGGTCCGGTCATCTTTGCCGCCAACCATCACAGTCACGTCGACACTCCCCTACTCCTGACCTCGATCCCGCTCCCCTGGCGCCGCGAACTCGTCGTCGGAGCTGCGGCCGACTATTTCTTCGGCACCCGTGTCACATCGACCTTGTCGGCATTGGCGATCGGCGCAATCCCGATCGAACGGGCGAAGGTTGGTCGTAAGTCATCTGACCTTGCAGCATCGCTGGTCGCCGATGGCTGGAGCTTCATGATCTTCCCCGAGGGCGGAAGGTCACCCGACGGCTGGGGTCAGCCGTTCCGCGGCGGCGCTGCCTACCTGGCTATCAAGTGCGAGGTACCCGTCGTTCCGGTCCATCTCCTGGGAACGGGCAACATTCTCCGCAAGGGCCACTCGCGTCCGAACCCGAGCCGGACCCAAGTGACGTTCGGGAGCCCGTTGTGGCCGCTCGAGGATGAGTCTTCTCGCCGTTTCGCCTCGCGTATCGAGGCAGCAGTGTCCGAGCTCGCAGATGAAGCAGCAACGGATTGGTGGCAAGCCCGCCTGAGGGCACATGCCGGTGAGACGCCCAACCTCTATGGTCCCGAGGCATCGAGTTGGCGTCGCCAATGGGCCCTGGGAGATCGTCGCCCGAGTGCCCGACGTCGGCGCCGGCGCTGGCCGAGTCTCTGACCTCGGCCCACTCCCCCAACACCAGAGGGTTCCCACCGATCGGGTCAGACACCCTCCACGAGGCGTAGGCCGCTTGGCGCCATGGAAGCGCCGACGCTGGGGAGATCGACGACGAACTGTGTCAGGTGAGCCGGAAAGACGTGTTCACTGACCAACACGGCGCTGCCACTGCTGTCGCGCGTCGTTCTCGTGCACACCAGGACCGGTGATCCGACCGGGACCTCCAGAAGATCGGCGTCTTCGCCACCAACGATGCCCGCCCCGATGGTCTGAGTCGCTCCCCCGAGATCGACGTCGAGCAGTTCATGGAACGGAGACGCCTCGACCTCGGCACGCGATAGTCGCTCCCCCAGCGTTTGGGGAACCCACACGGTCACCCG
Organism: Acidimicrobiales bacterium; assembly: GCA_051011515.1. Taxonomy (GTDB): domain Bacteria; phylum Actinomycetota; class Acidimicrobiia; order Acidimicrobiales; family UBA8592; genus JBPCTU01. The sequence goes on along the minus strand of JBPCTU010000178.1, from coordinate 120 downwards.
CGCGAACGGTCGTCCATCGGCAAGGTTCAAGCGCCGTACCTCCAGAACAGTCTCGTGACCGATGATCGCATTCACCCAGTTAGGCGCTTCGGTGAACGCAAACCCGAAGATCTGCCTCTC
>JBPCTU010000177.1:0-2763 GCA_051011515.1 Acidimicrobiales bacterium | reverse complement strand
CCCGACTGATCGAACTCTCGCCGACCTCGGCCATGTTGTGTTATCGAGCCGACTGGCGACGTGTCGGACGGAGCGAACCGGAAGCGATGTATGTGAGCTCGTTGTGGACCCTGCGTGACGGGGAGTGGCTGAACATCTTCAGCCAAGACTGCCCCGTCGATGACCCCTGAGCGGTTCTGCGATTGGGGGCTACGCGGCGAGCTGGGCAGCGTGGTAGGCGGCCAACTCCTCGAGCCAGTTGCTGCCACCACCCAGGAAGGTGGGGCCGTGCATCAGAGCGAGTGTCTCAGGTTGGAGCGCAGCAAGGTTCTGTAGCGTCTGCGCTGTGTTCGGCGAGCCCGAGCTGTACCCAAACTGTTGCTCGGCGGCAATTGCGCCCTCCATTGGCGAATCGCTGCTCGTTGCCGGGCCGTCTCCGCCCTGAGTGAACAGATCTCCGCACAGCAACGTCGACGTATTCTCCTCGTAGAAGACCCCAGCCTCCCATCCATGAGGGACATGTGGCGTTGCCACATACCGCAGCCGCCGTCCGCCAATGTCCAGAACTTGCCCGTCCTCCAGTGGAAGAGGAGCGCGATCAGCAAGGTCATTGACCGACACCATGCATCCGAGCGCGCCGAAGGCAACCTGAGCATTCGGCGCGGCCCCAAGCCACTGGTTCATGGCCCCGCTCTCGTCGGCCTCGACGTGACCAAAGCTCAACCAGCTGAGTTCATCAAGAGGCATGACCTTCTCCACTGCTTCGCTGACAGCAGGGAACAATGCTCTCATCCCCAGGTGGAAGAGCAATGGTTCCTCGGCCACCACCAGAAACTGGTTGAACGACAAGCCCACGTCCGGGATGAACGTGGCGATCCTGTAGATGTTGTCGCCAACTTCGTCGATTGTTGTATCCATTGAAATTCTCCGTCTCTTTGTCTGCTAGAAGGGCACGACCGTGGACATGAGGCCGTTCGCAGAACGCCTCCCTGCCAACGTTCGGCAAAATTCCACAGCGTCCATCTCCAGCCTCGCGGCACCGGGTTTGTCGCCAGCCTGGGCGAACGCCCCGCCGGCGGCACCTGTGAGTTCGAGCACAAACGGCTGCCCGTGGCGTCGAGCCCACTCACCGACGACATCGGCCACGATTCGTCCGTCATGTTCGCTGGTGAGCGAAAGCTCTCGCTCCGTGGCTCTGCTCAGGTCGACACGATGCATCCAGATATCTCGCAGGTAGATCGTGTCGATGAGGTAACCCATCGTCCACGTCTCGTGGACCGGGCCGTCGATCGACAGCTTCGCGTGGTTGCGGACCACCGAGGGAGTCCGGCTCCGACCCCGGATCGTTCTTGGAGCAACAGCGCTGAGCCGAGCCACGAGCTCGTCGGGTTGGATACCTACTCGGTCAGATATCTGTACCGCCGACAATGCGGCCTCCAGCGGACCGCCGTTGAGCTTGCGATACTTACGGGCCTTTCGAAGTTGGGAGACGTTCTCTCGCATCGACGCACCCGCCTCACAAGCGCCCAGGACGTGCAGATACATAGCGCGCACGTCCCAGTCGGGACAGTCGGTGGCCGCTCCCCAATCGCCGGGTTCGAGACTCCTCAGCGCTTGAAGGGTCCGAGCCAGCTCAGCGTCTTGTAGCGCCATCGCCTCGTCGTGTGAAATGGGATCGAGCACAGCTGCATCGATGGTGTTCATGTCTAACTCCCTTGTCGACTTGTTGTCGGGCTGTCGGTTCGGACCTCAGCGAGAAGCATCTGAGTAGCGCGTTCGATCAGGCGCTCCCAACGATCCCCAGTTGGATCGTTCGAAAGCTGTTGCGCGACCAGACCCGCCATGATGGCCGTGGCGATATCGAGCTCGTCCTCTTCGAAGCCCAGCTCAACCAGAGGTGCCACGGCTACGCGGTACCCCTGCTCTGCTATCGCGTACGACTCCGGCGAGGGTTCGAAATCGGGGAGTGTTCGCTGGAACAACAGCTGGTAACGAACCGGTTCGCTCGTGCAGAAGTGGAAGAATCGGCGGGCCAGCTCACTGACCACCTCGACCGGATCGGCCCCTGACGAAGGCTCCCGCGGCGGCTCGTCGAGTGCGATCACGAATGCTCGGTTGCCGTCGGCGAACATCGCATCGAAGATCTCGTTCTTCGATTCGAAGTAGGAGTAGAGCGACTGTGCCCGCATGCCGACGGCGTCGCCGAGTTCCCGCATGGAGAAGTTGCCCAGCCCCTTCTCGCGGCTGAGATCCCAGGCCGCTGTGACGATCTCGGCGATGGTCGCCTGTCGTCGTAAGGTTTTCCTGTCGCTATTCGTTTTCCCTGACATTGTCAGGCATTCAATCACGGGGACTCGTTGTTGTCAAGGCGTAAGGAGATCCGCCCAACCGGGGAGAGCCCCCACCCAGTCCTGCCAGCGTGAACTGTCCTCATGTGCGCGCTTTACGCTGGCAGAACGCATGAGTTGACGTCTACGCGATGGATTGGTCCACCCGGCCACGATTGGTACTGTCGTCGGGCTGAGATCGAGCCGGAGGCGCAGCCCAATGAGTAACGAACGCTGGATAACGGATTCAGAACCGAGCGAACGTTTCCCCTTCTATACCCGGGCGAACGTCGGCGAGATCGCTCCCCCGCCGATGAGCCCACTCAGTTGGCGCCTGGTGTGGGAACTCGGGACCATCCTGGGGTACGCCGACAGCCATGTTCGGTGGGGTGCCTTCGACGCAGACGAACTTTCGGGCAACAACGGCCAGTTCGCGTGCTTTGGCGGGTACCTGTAC
>JBPCTU010000176.1:0-7855 GCA_051011515.1 Acidimicrobiales bacterium | reverse complement strand
TCCCCGGACCGAGCGATCCGACCCCATACGCCGGAACCCCGGCCCTGGGCTGAACGCCAAGAAATCCGGGCCGTTCCCACTCGTGAGTTCCCCTCACGGCCACCCGCGGCGTGGCACAGGTATAGCGTCGCGGGATGGATGGTCCTGACACCGACGAGGCCGGTAGCGTCACAGCCATGCAGGACTTCGACTACACCGAACTGCTGCCTCTGGGCCCAGACACGACCGAGTACCGCAAGATCAGCGACGACGGCGTCTCCACCTTCGACGTCGACGGCACAACGTTCCTGAAGGTTGAACCCGAAGCTCTCACGTTGCTCACCGCTACAGCAATGCGGGACATAGCTCACTTCCTTCGCCCCACCCACCTTACGCAGCTGGCATCGATCCTCGACGACCCAGAAGCATCCCCCAACGACCACTTCGTGGTCCGCGAGCTTCTCCAGAACGCAAACATCGCTGCCGGTGGTGTTCTACCGATGTGCCAGGACACCGGAACCGCGATCGTTATGGGCAAGAAGGGCCAAAGGGTGTTCACTGGCTACGACGACGAGAAGGCCATTGCGCGAGGCGTCTACAACACCTACCAGACCTCCAACCTGCGTTACTCCCAGCTCGCGCCTTTGACGCTGTTCGACGAACAGAACACCGGCAACAACCTGCCCGCTCAGATCGAGCTTTACGCGACCCCCGGAGACGCCTACAAGTTCCTGTTCATGGCCAAGGGAGGTGGTTCGGCCAACAAGAGTTACCTCTTCCAGGAGACCAAAGCTCTGCTCAACCCCGACAGCCTGATGGCGTTCATGGATGAGAAGTTGAGAACGCTCGGAACTGCGGCCTGCCCTCCGTACCACCTGGCGGTGGTCATCGGAGGAACGTCAGCCGAGTTCGCACTCAAAACCGCAAAGTACGCCTCAGCGAAGTACCTCGACGGCCTTCCTACCCAGGGCTCAGCTTCGGGGCACGCGTTCCGCGACCTCGAATGGGAGATGCGGATCCTTGAGCTGACCAGAGAGTTCGGCATCGGCGCCCAGTTCGGGGGCAAGTACTTCTGCCACGACGTTCGCGTCGTCCGGCTACCAAGACACGGAGCATCGAATCCCGTTGCCATCGCTGTGTCCTGTTCGGCCGACCGCCAAGCGCTCGGCAAGATCACGTCCGAAGGCGTGTTCCTGGAACAGCTCGAAGAAGACCCGGCCAAGTACATGCCGGAGGTTGCCCATGATGAGCTTTCCTCCCAGGTCGTCGACATAGATCTGAACCAGCCGATGAGCGACATGCTCACCGAACTCAGCGGCTACCCGGTCAAGACCCGCCTCAACCTGACCGGCACGTTGGTCGTAGCCCGCGACATCGTCCACGCCAAGATCAAGGATCGACTCGACGCCGGCGAGCCCATGCCTCAGTACATGCGGGACCACCCTGTGTATTACGCAGGTCCGGCAAAAACACCCGACGGGTACGCGTCCGGATCCTTCGGGCCGACCACGGCCGGGCGTATGGACAGCTACGTCGACCAGTTCCAGGCGGCGGGCGGCTCGATGATCATGCTCGCCAAAGGCAACAGATCCCAGCAAGTAACCGACGCGTGCAACACCCATGGTGGCTTTTACCTGGGGTCGATCGGTGGCCCCGCGGCCCGACTGGCCAAAGATGCCATCCGACACGTCGAAGTACTCGAATACGAAGAGCTCGGCATGGAGGCGGTCTGGCGAATCGAGGTCGAGGACTTCCCGGCATTCATCATCATCGATGACAAAGGCAACGACTTCTTCGCCGACGTCAGTACACCAGTGCGACTAAGAAGCTGATTCAAACAGCTACCAAGCTGATCTAGGCAACTACGAAGCTGGTCCAAACCGTCCAAACGCGGCGCCTTGGCGGCTCAGATCTTCGTGAACTTCAGCGGAAGCTGTTTCAACGCCCGCAAGAAGAAACTGAACTCATGGGGGGGGTCTTCCAGGGGTTCGGCCAACTCGATGTTGTCCATGCGGTCGAGGATCGCGGTGAACGCGGAGTCCAGCTGGGCACGCGCCAACGAAGCCCCAATGCAGAAGTGATTGCCGACGCCGAAAGCCATGTGCTGATGCGTGTTCTCGCGGGTGATGTCGAATACCTCGGGGTTCTCGAACACCGAAGCATCGTGATTGGCTGCGGCGTACCGTGCCATGACCGCTGAACCCTCAGGCACGTCTATGCCGTGCACGTGGGCCGGACAGGCGGTCATACGCCACAGGCCGGCCACCGGGCTGTCGAACCGCAAGCTTTCTTCGATGAAGTTCTTCTGTAACGACCTATCGGCGCGCAACAGCTCCATCTGGTCCGGGTACCGAAGAAGTAGCCACATCGCCGTACCCAACGCGCCCGTTGTCGTCTCGAAACCACTGGTGATCAACTGGTGCATCAGGTCCTGTAGCTCCTCGATCGTGAAGGGCTCATCGTCTTGATGGGCGTGGACCAAGGCTGAAATCAGGTCGTCTGTCGGCTCGAGCCGGCGCTTCTCGAATTCGGCCGCCAAGTGGTGCTGAGCCTCGAGCTCGATCTTGGCCTGCTCGATTGCCTCTTCCTTCGACAGCGCGCGCTGCGACATCGACAACATCGCCTCAGCCCACCGCTTGAAGGTGCGGTACTCGCTCGCTGGCAGACCGAGCTGCTCGCAGATGAAGATGCCCGGCAAAGGCAGCGCGAACTCGCTCACGAACTCACACTCGCCCCGATCGATGAACTGGTCGATCAAGTCGTGGGTGATCTCGTCGATCCTGGGAACCATGTCTTGCACCCGACGATTCGTGAACACTCGGCCCAGCAATTTGCGATAGTGGCTGTGCACCGGTGGGTCGGTTCGCTGAAGAGTCCGAGCCCGGACCCATCCACCTTCGGCGATGGTGGCCGCATAAGCCTCCATCGCCTCATTCACCCCGCCGGCTCCGCCACTTGGGCGACTCGAGAAGGTAGAGGGGTCGGTCAGGACCTCCCGGACACCGTCATAGTCGGTCACCATGAACAGGCCATTCTCGGGAACCTGGTACACGGGACACGCCGAATGCATCTCGCGGTACAGGTCGAACGGGTCGTCCTGAACCTCGTGGTCGAAGAAACTGGCGTCGATCGTCACGCAACCATGCTGGCACACAGGTACGACTGATTCGACTGCAAGTACAGTCGCGCTGTGCTCAATCCCAAGAAACTCTCACCCGAGACGTTGGCTCTTCACGCCGGCCAGCGACCCGATCCGACTACCGGTTCTCGAGCCGTTCCCATCTACCAGACGACCTCTTACGTCTTCGAGAACGTCGACGAGGCAGCGGGGCTCTTCAACCTTGACCTCCCGGGCCACATCTACACCCGAATCTCCAACCCCACGGTTGCCACCTTCGAGGAACGGATGGCCGCACTCGAAGGCGGAGTCGCGGCAGTAGCCACCAGCTCTGGGCAGGCTGCGCTCTTCCTGTCACTGGCGACCATCGCCGGCGCCGGCGACCACGTTGTAGCGAGCCGGGCCCTTTACGGCGGCACCCATCAGGTTCTCGCTCTGACGATGCCCAGGTTCGGCATCACCACGACGTTCGTGACCCCGAACGACACCGACGAGATCGAAGCAGCGATACAGCCGAACACCAAGGTCCTCCTGGCAGAAACCATCGGGAACCCTCGCGGCGACGTCGCCCATTTCGAAGCACTGGCCGACGTTGCACACCGCAACGGAATCCCTTTAGCGATAGACAGCACTTTTGCGTCGCCCATCCTTTGCCGGCCAATCGACCATGGCGCCGACCTCGTCTACCACTCCGCTACCAAGTTCATCGGCGGCCACGGCACCGCCATCGGCGGCGTCCTCATCGACAGCGGCAACTTCGACTGGTCGGCGTCGGGCCGATTCCCGACGCTCACCGAGCCATACGCGGGTTACCACGGAATCCGCTACGTCGACGAGTTCGGCCCGCTCGCATTCTCGATGCGAGCGAGAACCGAAGGACTGCGCGACTTCGGGTCGACGATGGCGCCACAGAACGCCTTTCTTCTCCTTCAGGGTTTGGAGACGCTGCCGGTTCGCATGCCCCGTCACGTCGCGAACGCAATGGAGGTAGCAGTCCATCTCGAGGGCCATGAGGCAGTTGAGTGGGTCAGCCACCCAGGCCTCACCTCACACCCCCACCACGACCTCGCGAACAAGTACCTGCCCGATGGCGCCGGGGCCATCTTCTCGTTCGGGATCAAGGGGGGACGCGCCGCCGGTGCCAGCTTCATCGAGTCCCTCCAACTCTTCAGCCATGTTGCCAATGTCGGAGATGCCAAAAGTCTGGTCATTCACCCGGCCAGCACCACTCACGTGCAGTTGTCACCCTCCGAGCTTGCCGCGGCAGGAGTCGGCGAGGAACTCATACGGCTCTCGATCGGACTCGAAGCCCCATCCGATCTGATAGCCGATCTCGACTCGGCGCTGAGGCGAAGCCAACGATGACAGAACAGCTTCACGCCGCAACGGGCGGACACGAGCATTCAGGCCGCCCAGTCGTGGTAATGATCCACGGTGCCGGGGGAAATCGTTCGGTTTGGGCCGGTCAAGCCCGTCACCTGGCAGCGCGGGGTTTGGACGTCCTCGCCTACGACTTGCCCGGGCACGGACTCAGCGCGGGCAAACCCCACACCACCGTCGAGGCTTACGCCGACGCAGTCGTCGCAGATCTCGATAGTCGCGGGGTCGAGAACTTCGCCCTGGTTGGCCACTCACTGGGATCGTTGATCGCCATCCGTATCGCTGCCAGCGCGCCTGACCGCATCAACAAACTGGCCCTGCTGGGCGCCGGTCCCGAACTGGCGGTCAACGACGATCTGCTCACGGCAACGGCGGATGACCCGGCTACGGCCATCGATGCAATCATCGATTGGGGCCACAGCCAATCAACTCATGTCGGGGGCGGCCAAGCACCGGGCTTGTGGATGGACGGAACGGACACAGCGATACTGCGTCGAGAGGTGGTCGACCATCCCGGAACTCTCCATGCAGATTTCATCGCTTCGAACAGCTTCGACGGCGGCAGCCTCACCGACAACATCACCGCGCCGACGCTGATCATCAGCGGTAGTGCCGACCTCATGGCGTCACCAAAGCTCGGTCGCGCGCTCCAAGAACAGATCAACGGCTCCGAGCTCGTGTGGCTCGAGGGATGCGGGCACTTCATGATGACTGAGCGGCCCAGCGAGGTATGCCGGCTGCTGGCAACATTCCTCGGGGGCCTCTGAGGGAATCGGGCCCGCCTAGCAGCGGCCTAGTGCCCAGAGATCGCGTCGAACGCGTTCGAAAGATCGCCGACAAGATCGTCGATGCTCTCCAACCCGACCGACAAACGAACCAGTGCCGGATCCACCGCCAGGTCAGAGCCGGCAACGGACAAGTGGGTCATGGCAGCTGGGACCTCGATCAGGGACTCGACTGCCCCAAGGGATTCGGCCAACGTGAACACCTCGGTCCGCGCCACGAGCTCGTTCGCTGCCTCAGCTCCAGCCGCAACGATGAACGAAACCATCGCTCCAAACCGCTTCATCTGCCGCGCCGCCGCAGCATGACCGGGGTTCGTGGCCAGCCCTGGGTAAACCGTCTGGGCAACACCGCTGTGGGCTTCCAGGAACGCCACAATGGCCTCGGCGTTGTCGCACTGTCGGTCCATGCGCACCGCGAGCGTCTTCAGGCCTCGCAACAACAGGTAACAGTCCATGGGGCCCGGCACTGCGCCGACCGCGTTCTGCAGGAATCCCAGCTGCTCGTCCAGCTCTGCGTGATTGGTTGCCGCGAAACCTCCGACAACGTCGGAGTGGCCACCGGCGTACTTGGTTGTGGAGTGCACGACGCAGTCGGCTCCAAGGTCCAGTGGGCGCTGGAGGTAGGGGGTGGCGAAAGTGTTGTCGACTACCAGCTGGGCTCCGCCACCATGAGCGATTTCCGCGAGCGCACCGATGTCAACCACAGCCAGCATGGGGTTGGTCGGTGTCTCGGTCCACACAATCCTGGTCTCGGGTCGAAGCGCATCACCGACCTGGTCGAGCTGGCCCAGATCGACCGTTGACCAAGACACCCCGGTTTCGGCAATTACCCGGGTAATCAGCCGATACGTGCCGCCGTAAGCGTCGTTGCCCAGGATGAGGTGGTCTCCTGGACGAAGCGTCCTGAGGATGGCGTCCTCGGCCGCCATGCCACTCGCGAACGCTCTACCGAACGAAGCGTTCTCGAGGGTTGCCAGGTTCGTCTCGAGTGCGTCGCGAGTCGGGTTGCCGGTACGCGAGTACTCGAACCCACGGTCCTTGCCGACACCGTCCTGGGCGTAGGTGCTGGTCTGGAAGATCGGCACGTTGACGGCGCCGGTGGCCTCGTCGGGTTCCTGCCCGACATGAATCGCTTTGGTTTCGAAACCCCAGTTGCTGCTCATCGATGTCCCCTGAGGATCAAGTTTTCCGTCACTCGGCAACACCCAGGGCGTCCTGGGCCTGGAGGTAAGACAAGACATCGGTGCGACTGATCACCGTTCTCGGCCGCCCACCATCGAGCACCATCAGAGCGGGCGAGGTGTCGAGACGCTGCACGGCCAGCTCGATGGGTTCGCCGACGCCGATTGTCGGGAGCGCGGGGGCCATGACCTCTTCAACCGTCTTGGACAACACGTCGTCACCACCAAAAGCGCGTTCCATCAAGAACAACTCACTGACTGCACCTTGCACCTCGGCGGCGGCCAATGGCATCTCGCCCTTGGCCACTGGAAGCTGCGACACGGAGTGCTTCTGCATCACGTCGACTGCGTCCTTCACCAGCGTCTCGGGTTGGATGTAAACCAGCGGCGGCACGCCGGACTCCTTGGCCCCGATGACGTCGCTGACGAGCACGCCGGGTGCGGTCAAGAAGCCGAAAGCAGACATCCATTCGTCGTTGAAGATCTTCGACAAGTAGCCACGGCCCGAATCCGGGATCAGCACCACAACGAGATCGTCCGGTTTGGCGGTTCGACCCACTTCGAGGGCCGCTGCAACCGCGGTGCCGCATGACCCACCGATGAGTAGGCCCTCCTCCATCGTGACTCGCCGGGCCATCTCGAACGAGTACGCGTCGCTGATCGCCACCACGTCGTCCACGACCGTCGGGTCATACGTGTCAGGCCAGAAGTCCTCACCAACACCCTCGACCAGGTAGGGACGGCCGCTACCTCCGCTGTAGACGGAACCCTCCGGGTCAGCGGCAATGACCTGGATGGCCGGGTTCTGCTCCTTGAGATACTTACCGACGCCGCTGATGGTGCCGCCGGTACCGGCACCGGCGATGAAGTGAGTGACCTTCCCGTCGGTCTGCTCCCAGATCTCGGGCCCAGTGGTGTCGTAGTGCGACTGCGGGTTGATCATGTTGTGGTACTGGTTCGGACGAAAGGCGCCCGGAGTCTCGTTGACGAGTCGTTCCGCGGTCGAGTAGTAGGACTGTGGGTCCTCGGGAGCGACCGCTACCGGGCACACAACGACCTCTGCGCCATAGGCACGCAGCAGAGTCACCTTTTCCTCGCTCACCTTGTCGGTCATCACAAAAATGCACCGGTACCCGCGTTGCGCAGCAACGATGGCCAAACCAACGCCGGTGTTGCCCGACGTGGGCTCGATGATCGTGCCGCCCGGTGCGAGAAGGCCTTCGCGCTCGGCCGCGTCGATCATCGCCAATGCCGGCCGATCCTTGACTGATCCGCCCGGATTTGTGGTCTCGAGCTTGGCCACGATCGGCGTCTTTATGCCATCGGTGACCCGGACGAGACGAACCATGGGAGTGTTCCCGATCAGGTCCTCCATCGAGGAAGCTATGTCCATACCATGGACCTTAGAGGCT
>JBPCTU010000175.1:0-3317 GCA_051011515.1 Acidimicrobiales bacterium | reverse complement strand
TTCGGCGAGCTCCTCCAACAAGAGCTCGAGCGGTTCTTTGGCGGTGACAGCCATCGTGCAAGCGTAGGCGCGATGGCCGTCGAATCACAGCGGCGGAATTACGTGCGTGTGACATCGAACATGGCCGGTGGCCGGCCGTCAGATGGCTTACGATCATGTTGGTGTTGTTGAATGTGCGGGTCTCGGGGGCGGGCACCTGGACGATCCTGCACGTGCATGGAGAGGTCGACATGGCGACCTGTCCTGAGCTCCGTCAAGAGATCGTCGCGCAGATCGGGCAGGGCAATTCGAACCTTGTCATCGATCTCTCCGAGGTCGAGTTCATCGACTCGACCGGCCTTGGTGTGCTCATTGGCGGACTGAAGCGCGCCCGAGGCCAGGGTGGCGACCTGCGTGTCAGCGGAATCGAAGCGCGCCTCGAGAAGATGTTCGAACTCACCGGCCTGGGCGACGTTCTGGTCGTCGTCGACAACGCGGATCCCGACGTCGAGATCGGCGCTGCATGATGGACGATGGCATCAGTCTCGCCATCCCGGCTCAACCTGAGTACCTGTCGCTTGTTCGCGCTGTTGTCGCCGCTGCCGCAGAGCTGGATCCCGGGTTGGGCGACGCCCGAATCGAAGATCTCCGGGTTGCCGTGTCCGAAGCTACGACCAATGCGATCGAGGCCCACGCGAACCTGGGATCTGAAGAGCGCATCACGATTCGATGCGACCTCGCCGACGATCGCATCGAGGTAGAGGTTCAGGATCATGCCTCGGGCGAGTTCGACCCCGGCGATCTCCACACCCCTGCTCCCCTTGATGAGCCCGGTCGTCTCGAGTACGAGGGTGGATTCGGCATACCCCTCATGAGGGTGTTGGCCGACGAGATGAAGATCCGTTCTCTCGATCACGGCACTGCTGTCCAGTTGGTTGTTTACGCGTCCCCACAAGCCAAGGACTGACGCTGGCACCGTCGCTGATTTGGTACGTCGCCTACGGGTCGAACCTCTCGGCGGCGCGGTTTCGCACGTATCTGGAGGGTGGCTGTCCGCCCGGGCGATCTACACCTCAACAGGGCGCTCGGGACCCGAGCCATTGGCGAGATGAGGCCCCGGTTCGGATTCCGCACAAACTGTTCTTCTCGGGCCAGTCCATCCACTGGGGAGGTGGCGGAGTGGCATTCGTGGATCCCGTCACTTCGAAGAGCGAGGCCCTGGGGCGCGCATATTTGTTGACGGGTGAACAGTTCCAGGATGTGCTTGCCCAGGAGTCCGGCCGCGAGGTCGGAACCGAGATCGAAATCAGTGTCGCCTTTGGGCAGGACCAGGTGGTCGTCGGTTCCGGTAAGTACGACCGGTTGCTCGGCCTCGGCACGCTTCGCGATCTGCCGATGGCGACGTTCACCACACCACTTCATGCCGGCTCGATGGACCGCAACGCGCCGAGCCCGGCATATGCCGACACGATCACAAGTGGTTTGATGGAAAGTCATGGTCTGACGCGTCGGGAAAGTGATGACTATCTCTCGGACTGGGACGCAGCCGATCACCGATAGGTTGACCGGGTGGACGGTGACGACGAGTTCGATGACCCGAACGACGAAACGGCGCTGCCAAAGCCCGATGAGCTCTTGGCCCTCCACGATGTGACCGAGGGCCTGTTCGAAACGCTTCGCGAGTGGTTCGATGTTGCTCCACAGGCAGAGCTCAATCTCAGAGGCATCGACTCGGCGGTGCTCGAGATGGGGGACCCGCAAATGATCGCCGCCATGGCCATGCGCAAGCTCCAAGCCCTGAGGTTGATCTCCACACCCGGCGTTCGGACTTCCACCGACGTGGTGATTGCCATCGTCAACGACATCGACCGGGCACTCCTTCAGGCACCCAGCATGTACCTCGCGCGACGAGCTGAAACCACCGACTGGGATGCTGCGCTAGCCGATCTGGATCAAGAGGGCGGACCCGCCAGCGTCGGGACCGAAGCGGACGCGGAGGACCCGGAGATCCAGCGGTTCTACGTGTACCACAACGCCCTCCACCAGGCCGTTCACGCTGTTGTGGAGGCCGCCCACGGCGAGATCAGGTACTTCGAGTAGCCGGCTTCAATCGAACGAAGCCAACTCGTACAGCTCGGCGAGGGCTTCTCCACCACGCAACCAGTCGTCGATGGTCCGCTGACGGGGCTCGGCGACGATGTGTTGGATGCCGATGTGATGGAACTCCTCGAGTTCCGACAGGATTCGGTCGTGGTCGTCCTCGAGGGCATCCCAACCCGTTCGCATCGAGAGCACGAAGTCGGGTTCGGGGCGCCCTCGCCTGAGCAGCTCGACGATCGGCTTCGTTTCGCTCGGAGGTTTGAAAGCGCCGTGCCATCCGTCGCCCTGCTCGATTGCTCGCCGGTACACCGGTGGGCTGTGGCCGCCGATCCATATTGGTATGGATGCGGCTGGCTGCGGCTTGGTCCGCATGTCCTTGAGTTCGACTCCCGAGACAGGTGCATCGTGATAGATGGGATCCTCGGTCCAGACGGCTCGCATCAGATCGATCGACTCGTCCAAGATCTCGCCTCTCGAGTCGAAGTTGGTGCCGAGGGCACGAAACTCTGCTTCGAGCCAGCCCGCAGCAGCTCCGAGGATGACCCTGCCTCCGCTCAACACATCGATCGAGGCAAGCTGCTTGGCCAGCAGCACCGGCTGGCGCATTGGCACGACCAGAACGCTTGTACCGATGCCTACTGAAGTGGTAGCGGTCGCTGCCACTGCCATTGTGACCAGGGGTTCGTGGATGTACGCCGATGGCGGGTACTCGCGAACCCGCGGTACGGCCACGTGGTCGCTCACCCACACGTCGGCGAACCCGAGATCCTCCGCCTGGCGAGCGGCGCGCACGATGGCATCCATCGACGCAGCGGGTCCCGCCTGAGGGAGGTGGATGCCGAACCGCACAGCCCTAGAGCTTCAGGTTGCGGTCGAAGAGCGAGTGCAGCCGAGACCAGTGTTTCTCGGCAGCGGCCTTGTTGTAGACGCCGTCTCGCCCGGGAAAGGCGAACCCGTGGTGGGTCCCTGGGTACCACTCGATGCGGCCTTTGACATCGGCTTGGACCATGGCCTCTTCGACAGCGTCGATCATCTCCGGCGGCGCGTATTCATCGATCTCCGCGGCGGAGACGTAGATCTCGCCGGTGATGTCGGGGAATCCGTGGTGGGGTGAATCGTGGCTGTGTACCGCCAGGCGCACGCCATATACGGATGCCGCCGCGCGAACTCTTTCGGGGTACGCCGCAGCGACACACAAGGAGAACGGTCCGCTCATGCAGTACCCGACACATCCGATT
>JBPCTU010000174.1:0-2771 GCA_051011515.1 Acidimicrobiales bacterium | reverse complement strand
GTTCCTGCCCGAGTCGTAGATGCGAGTGTTGACGAAGCCAGGACAAAGCACCGAGACACCGATGGGGTGCTTGGCCCGCCCGAGCTCGAAGTAGAGCTGTTCGGACAAGGCGACGACGCCGAATTTGGCCACGGTGTACGGACCGCCAACCGCACCACTGATGAGCCCAGCCACCAATGCGGTATTGATGACGTGGCCAACCTCGCCGCTGCTGATCATGCGAGGAACAAAGGCTCGGACACCATGTATGACGCTCCACAGGTCGACATCGATGACCCAACGCCAATCAGCTTCGGACAGCTCCCACATCGCGCCGGGGCTTCCACCAACGCCGGCATTGTTGGCCAGGATGTGGACCGCCCCAAAACGCTCATAAGCGGCATCTGCCAACGCTTCGAGGTCGCCGCTCTGTGTGACGTCGGTCCTGCGGCCGATCGCCTCGACACCTGCCGTCTGGAGCGATGCTTCGGCATCGGCCAGTGCACCGGTCTCGATGTCACCGATAACCACCTTCATGCCAGCGGCACCGAACCGCCGGGCCATGGCGAGGCCCAAGCCGCTCGCGCCGCCGGTGACGACAGCAACCTTGCCCTCGAAATCTTGCATAGCTCGCACTCCTTGAGACCAGAACATGACCCTAGACGAAGCCACGGTCGAAAGAACTGGGCACCCGCGTACCGACATCTCTTCAGCCACCACACCATCGACGCCGCCGTTTCGACATACCTCACCGTGACGCAAAGCCAATACCTCGCGCCGATCGTCCAAGGTTCACTACTCGCCCCACGCTGATCCCGCTCGGCTGCCAGGCCTGCTCCGTCCGATTTCCGCCGGCACAACATGATGAGCAGGAACAAACTGGTTGAGGTGGACACCGACGAACGGCAACGCAGCAACCGAATCGCCTGGCTCGTTGCCAGCGTCGTCGTCCTCGGGTGGGGCATCAACTTCGTGTTGGCCAAACATGCCCTCAACCAATTCAGCATCGGCACCTTCAACTTCGTCAGATTCGCAGGCATGGTCGCTCTCGGCTGGGCCACCATCGCAATCACCGGGCAGCGAACCCCGATAGCTCGACAAGACCGGACATGGCTCGCCCTGGTCGCCATCGTCGGGTTCTGTGGCTACGTGTTCGGATTCAGCGTCGGCCTGTCCTACACCAGCGCCTTCTCCGCCTCGCTTCTTCTCGCCCTCGTACCCCTGTGGGTTGCCATCTTCACCTCGGTACTGGCCCGCAAGCTACCCCCGGCGAGCTCGCTGCTCGCCCTCGGACTGGCCGCCGGCGGAACCGCCCTCTTCGTCGGGACCAGAACCTCGGTCTCGCTGGGCTGGGGTGACCTCATCGCCCTGGTCGTGGCCGCGCTCTACGCCAGCTACCTGCTCCTCAACCGTCGACTCGTCAACCGCTACGCCCCGTTCACCCTGACCACCTACGCAGCAACATTGGCCGCGGTCCCCATCTTGGCGCTGACCGCACCGTCGCTCCCCAGGCAGGATTGGGCTGCGGTCTCCATCGGCGGTTGGCTCGCAATGGCGTGGGTCATCACCGGCCCCGTCTTCGTGGCCTGGTCCCTCTGGAACTGGGTGCTTCGCCACCTCACACCAGTCCAAGTCGCTCCACTCCTCTTCACCGTTCCAGTGACCAGCGGGCTCGCAGCCTGGATCTTCCTCGACGAACAGATCGCCGCGGGCCAGATACTCGGCACCGCGGCGGTCATCGCCGGGCTCGTCCTCAACCAACGCTCACCAACCGACCAACCACCCCAGGACGCCCCCCAGCCACCCACCCGTCGTGCCGCCGCCCACAGGCTGAACGCCCGGAAGGGGACAGAAGCCAGGCACGCATAACGAAGCTACGGCCGCAAGCCCCGATGCCGTACCAACATCCAATCAGGCATCACGACCAGAGTGATCGACATCACCGGCTGGCCTGGAGCACTCGTCACCGACGATGACGACCAGGCCGACGTCGAGCCGACAACGCTCATCGCACCATCAGCGTTGCCGCTAGACCACCGATGTCACCGGGACGATGCCACGACGCAGAGCTCCCGTGGTTCCGCTTCGAGCACTGCGCCGGTCAGGTCT
Organism: Acidimicrobiales bacterium; assembly: GCA_051011515.1. GTDB lineage: Bacteria > Actinomycetota > Acidimicrobiia > Acidimicrobiales > UBA8592 > JBPCTU01. The sequence continues at coordinate 683 of JBPCTU010000174.1, read as the reverse complement.
CCGAACACCTCTTCGACGACGAGTCCGCAGGATTCGAGCTCATGAGTCAACGTTGTTTCGTCGAAGTACTGCAGCCAGTTGTAGATGGTGCGAGACCGGGTCGATTCGATGATCTCGTACTTGTCGAGGACGACACCTTCGTCTTCGTACACGAAGGTGTGAAGGAAGCCGTGGTATCGCTCGTGCGACCAGAAGCCCCCCATGAGGTCAGGGCTGTAGGTCACCGTTTCCCCTCGGTCTCGGAGTGACTCCATCCCATAGACGTCGAAGACGAATCGGCCCCCTGCTCTCAGCCAGGAACGGATGCGTAGGAGAAGTTGCTGTCGCTGCTCCGGGCTGAGGGCGCAGAAATCGCACATAGCCAGCAGGACAAGGTCGAAGTCCCCGGGCAGATCCACGTCGAGGTAGTTCCCGAGGATGTAGGTAGGGCGCCGTCGGGGATCGGCAGTCCGTTCAGCGTGTCGGATGGACCGTTCGGAGAAGTCGACGCCGACGACGTCGGCCCCGGTGAGCGCAAGACGGTTCGCGTAGAGGCCAGGGCCGCAACCGAGGTCGAGCAGTCTGGACGTTCGGTCAAGAGTGGTGAGCTTGGCGATCCAGCGCACGGAGCGCTCGATGAACTCCGTCGGCCGGGAGGCCATCGCTACCTTGCCGTCGAGATGGAAGCCGAGCATTCGTTCGGA
>JBPCTU010000173.1:0-7802 GCA_051011515.1 Acidimicrobiales bacterium | reverse complement strand
CCCTCCAGCCTGGACAGGCTGGCGCCGACACAGAAGTGAGTCCCCTTGCCGAACGCGAGATGGTCTCTGGGGTCGGTGCGGTCGATCCGGAACTCGTTCGGGCAGGTGTAGTTGGTCTCGTCGCGGTTCGCCGAGGCAAACATGACCACGAGCTTTGCTCCAGCCGGAATCATCACACCACCGAGCTCTACGTCGCGGGTTGCGATCCGGTACATCCCTTGTGTGGGTGAACTCAGGCGCAGGCCCTCCTCGACCGCACCGGGGATCATCCCCGGATCGGCTCGCAACGCAGCCCAAGCGTCAGGCATCGAGGCCAGATGTCTCATCATCTCCGCGAGGAACTTCGTGGTCGTCTCGTTGCCGGCGACGAGAAGCATCTGAACCACCCGCACGAGCTCGGCCATCGAGAGCGGTTCGTCGTCTCCACCATCGTCGGCTGCTCCGACGTGCGAGTTCAAGATGTCGGTCAACAAGTCGTCGGATGGGTCCAGGCGCCGCTTCTCGAACTCGGAAACGAAGAACTGCTGCATCTCGTTGACGCCCCGTTGGGCCGACAGGTATGCCTCCGGCGAGAGCTTGGCCCCAATGGCCGCGATGTTGTCATCGGACCACCTCTTGAAGTCGTGCCGTCTCTCCTCGGGGACATTGAGAGCTCTGGCGATGATGGCCACAGGTAACGGCACCGCGAACGCGTCGAGAAACTCGATGGCGCCACGGTCGATCCAACCGTCGATCAGTTGGTCACAAACTGCCTCGATCTCTGGCCTGAGTCCGTTCACCATCTTCGGCGTGAAGGCCCGCGAGACGAGTTTCCGGTACCTGCTGTGACTCGGCGGATCGTTGTCCAGCATCGTTGGCGGCACGGGAAGCGCTGAGGCCATCAACGCGTCGTACTCCGCACGGATCTCTTCGGGAGGGGGCTCACGATTGCTCCCGTACATCGAGGAGAACGTCGCGACATCGCGTATGACCTCGAGCACTAGTTCGTTCGACAGCACCAGGTACAGGTCATTGGCCTCGACGTAGTGAACCGGCTGTTCTCCCCGCATGGCCTTGTAGTGCGGATGTGGATCCTGTTGCAGATCGGCATCGAAGAGATCGAACGTCGTCATAGCGGCCCCACAGTCGGTTCACGTACACGGCGAGCCATGACCGTCAGCCACGCCGCTCCCCAATCGGGACGATACCTCGCGACTGAAAGCCAGGCGATATGGGGCCTCTCGCGCATGGGCTGGTCGGACAGTCGAACCGCCGAACGGCCGTCTAGGGTCTCGAAGATGGCCGATCGAACCACCACAGAAGATGCCCTCAAACTGCTCTTCGGTGAGACCGACGTTCTTGCCGCGGACCTATCCGAAAACGAGTGGGGTGTGCAATCGTTGTGTCCCGACTGGGACGTGAGGGCCTGCATGACTCATATGGCCGGAGTCGAAGCAGTGTTGGTGGGATGGAAACCCCAGAGCGCGGACGAGTCGCCACTGTTTCAGAAGATCGGCGACTTCGAGGCGGAAAGCGCTGACTTGGACGCAGCGAAGTTCATCGAGGTGGTCAGGCGCACCCACCAGACCCGCACCGGCGAACTGGCTGACACCACCGACGACGAGTGGGCCCAACCCTGTGTCGGGCCTACTGGAGCCACGACCTATGGGCGGTTCATGCACATACGCGTCTTCGACTACTGGGTCCACCTGCGAGACATCTCCATACCCCTCGGAAGGGCGACCGACGATGGCGGTCCGGCCGCAGAGATCGCCCTCGACCAGGTCCATCAGTCGATGGGGTACATCGTGGGCAAGAAGATCGGACTACCGGACGGCATGGGCATCACGTTCGAGTTGACGGGTGGGATCGATCGCAGGATCCATGTGGCGGTGGACGGGCGGGCGGCCGTTGTCGATCAGCTCGATGTTGCCGATGCCGTGGTCGTAGCAGACGCCACCACCTTCATAATGCTGGCCTGCGGCCGCATCGACCCTCAACAGCAGATAGACAGCGGCGCGATCGCCTGGTCCGGGAACTCCGAGTGGGGCGAGAAGGCCGCCAGGAACCTCCGGTTCACAATGTAGGACCCGCGACGTAGTCGGTTGTCGGCTCAGTCGAAGCCGACGATCTGCCCGCGATTGATGCTGACCCAGTCGCGTCCGTCGAGATACGGGCGGAATGCCTCGGCAATGTGTTCGTGATCGGCCCGCGCCTTGGGTCGTTGCAGCTCGTACAGGTGCGGGAACTCGAGCCACCCACAGACAACATCCCACAGCCTCAAGGCGGCCTCGCCGGTAGGGGCCGGAACAACCACCGGCCCGAATATCGCCTGTTCTGAACCGTCATCCAGCTCGAAGAACAGGGTCGGCACCCCGAATCCGCCAGCGGCCACAACCTTGTCGTGTTCGGCCTTGACCTCGGCGTTCGTGCTCTCGTCCGCCAGCGCGGCATTTACCACGCCGGGATCGAGGTCGATGCGCGCCAAGATCTCTCGGGCGACGTCGGGGTTGTGAGGCTTTTGGCCTTCGAGATGCAGCGCGGTTCCAGCAGCCAGGTACCAGTCATCGAGGTCGGCCATGCTCGAGCGGCGCAGCAGGGCACCGATGCGCAGCAGAGACCAGCCATAGGACCAATCGCGGTCCCAGGGGTGCTTCTTGCCTTTGGCGCGATTGATCTCTTCGAGGCTGAAGAATCTCCAGTTGACCTCGAGATCGAGCCGATCGCGGACCTCTCGCATCCACAAGGAGGTGTGATACGCGAACGGGCACATGATGTCGAGATGGAAGTCAAGACGCCGCGGAGCGATCATCGCCCGAATCGTAGCCCCGCGGCTCGAGCCACAAGCGCGGACTCCCGCACCGTTTCGGGATCAATCCGATTGCCAGCTAACGTCGCCATAGGAGTAACGGCGGACCAACCAACGGCGCTATCAATGAAGGCAGACCAATGAGCACGAAACAGGTCAGACGGTTGATCGTCGGAATCTCCGGGGCCAGCGGAGCGATCTACGGAATCCGAGTTCTCGAACTGCTACGAGACAAGGCCGATATCGAGACCCATCTGATCATCTCCCAAGCGGGCAAACTGACCATCGGGATCGAGACCGATCGGACCGTCGACGAAGTCGAGACACTCGCCGATGTGAGCCACAACTATCGCAACGTAGCTGCTCCGATTTCGAGTGGATCGTTCGACATCGACGCAATGATCGTGGCGCCTTGTTCGATGAAGACCCTCAGTGCAATCGTCAACAGCTACAGCGACAACCTGTTGACTCGGTCCGCCGACGTCACGTTGAAGGAGGGCCGTCCCCTCATACTGATGCCTCGGGAGTCCCCGCTCCACGTCGGCCACACGCGGCTGCTTCACGAGGCTGCGAAGATGGGTGTGCACCTGTGTCCTCCGGTCCCGGCCTTCTACAACTCACCCCAGACAGTGGATGAACTTGTCGATCACTCGGTCGGTAGGGCCCTCGATTTGTTGGGCATCGATGTCAAGATCGTCGACCGCTGGACTGGCCACCGAGGTCACAGCGAGGACTGACCCCGCCAACATCGGCCGGGCCGCGATCTCATCATGTCGATGATCCGGCAATCAGCGCGACCGCAACGAGCGCCATCACCAGACCGAGAATCTGGACACGCCGCAGATTCTCTTTGAAGACAACCCTTGCCCACAAGACCGTCGCCGCTGGGAACATCGAGGTGATGACAGCGGCAGTCGCGAGGGAACCGACTTGAGTTGCCGCAATGAACAGCCCGTTCGCGATCGTCCCGGCAACGCCCGCACCAATCACTTCCAGACGGGCAGGCCGTGCCGTTCGAGCCGAAACACCGGTGACCAACATCACCGTGGCCAACAACACGAAGCCGGTCGCCCGGGCAGGCACGAGAGGCCAGATGCCACTGTCCTCTCCCGTCTGGCCGAAGAAGACGAACATCGTTCCGAGCCCTGCTGCTCCTCCAGCGCCGAACAGCAAACCTCTCCGCAACGACCCGCGCGATTCCGACCTCTCCATGCTGATCAAAGCAATGGCCACCAACCCGAGACCAATGCCGACGACGGAGCCCGAAGCCAGGGAAGCTCCGTTCAACCGGTCCCAGAGCACAGGAATGGCGGCCGCACCCACACCCGCTACCGGAGCAACGATGCTGACTCGAGACTTTGCGAACCCCTGATAGAGGGACAACAACCCAACGGCTCCACCGATACCGGCCAAAGCCCCCCATCCAAGGTCCGACGACGTCGGATCCCCGCCGGCGGCGAACCCGATGACGACAGCGACAACGAACCCGACCGCGTGGCTCAGCGTGGTGACCGATAGGGCCGGAGCCTTCCGGCTGCCGAGACCACCTATGAAGTCAGAAGTTCCGGCGAAGAACGCCGAGAGCAGCGACAGCGCAACCGTCATGTGTCAGACGCATCGTCACACAGCTCTCGACACATGACCAGCCGAACTCTTGACACGGGCGGCCCGAGACCGGCCTGTCAAACAATCTGGCTGAGCGAATCGACAGTCGGGGAAACCGCCGCTGGTCCGGAACGAGCGCCCTCGAGTTTCCTCAGCGTCATGAACGCAGCCGGGCTCGCGCTGTCAACCAACTGCTGAACAGCTCGCACCGCTGTTGTCGGAACAACGATCCAGACCATCGTCACCGGACCGTTGGGCCCTCGAACCATGGACACCGTGGCCGGGAGTGCCCGGCTTCGCAGCTCATCAACCAAACCTGTGTCGTTTCCCGGAGACATGATCTGGATCTCCGTCTTGCTGCGCGACGCCCGGTCGTTGACGAACAAACCCACCACCGTTCCCGCAGCCACCCCACCGGCGTAGCTGATCACCCGAACTGGCGAGCCGAGGTCGGTGACCAGATGAGAAAAGGTCAAGGCAAAGACCACTGCCTCGGTCGCGGCCACCACAGAGCTGGCGAGACGCCTGCCGCGAGCGGCCACTGCAACCCGCACCGTCCACATGCCAACGCTCAGAACTGCCAACGAGAACATGATCGGGATCTCGGCGCTCATCGTGATTCCTCCTTCGGCTCCTGCTCGGATGTGTATGCGATAACCAGAGCCTGGCGAACGCGGTGGAGAAAGTCGTCAAGACGATGCGGAGATTCGACCGAGAATCAGCGATTTGGCCTCTATGGTCTGGATCTGGGAGCGGCAACTCGAGGATTGTGCGTTTGATCTACAGATTCGACGAGTTCGAGATCGACGTAGACCTTTTCGAGCTGCGACGCAACGGCGAGGCAATCCACCTAGAACCGCAGGTCTTCGGGGTTCTGGTGCACCTCATCGAACACCGAGATCGAGTGGTCTCGAAGATCGAGCTGCTTGACGAGGTCTGGACCGACCGCTTCGTTTCCGAGTCTGCGTTGACCAGCCGGATCCAGGCGGCTCGGAAGGCGTGTGGCGACAACGGTCGCGAACAACGCGTCATTCAGACGAGGCACGGGCGGGGCTACAGGTTCGTGGCCTCCGTGGAAGCCGTGTCCGGACCTGGCGACGACTCACACTCGGCAGCGACTCCGCCCGTCTCTGAACATGGGCACGCGGCGGCGTTCAACGACCGCGACGGACGGGTTGAACGAGTGGCGGCCGGGCCGCGCGAATCGATGGTCGGGCGCCGCCCCGAGTTGAGCAGGCTCGAGGCAGCCATTACCAGGGCCCAAGGGGGGTCGGGGTCGGCCCTGCTGGTCGCGGGGCCACCTGGTTCGGGCAAGAGCACGTTGGTCGATACCGCCGTTGAGCGGTTGGATCCCGACGTGGCCGTGGTTCGCGCGCAATGCCACGCCCACCGGGGTGTTCCAGAGCCGTACGTGTCGCTCCTCGACGCTGTAGGACGGTTCGGCCGTTCCATGGGCCAGGACGCAATCGAAACCATCGAGCGCGTCGGGCCAATGTGGTTGATGCAGCTTCCGTCGCTCGTGGCCGCGGACCGCATCGAGACACTCGAGAAGCGAACCATGGGCGGGACCCATCAGCGAATGCTGCGCGAAGGTGTTGACCTCCTGCTGGAGCTGGCGGCCGCCACGCCCACTCTGCTCATCCTGGAGGACGTCCATTGGGCTGATCCATCCACGTTGGAAGTCGTCGAATGGCTGTCCGATCGGCTGGCCTCGGCACCTCTGGTGTTGATAGCCACATATCGACCAGACGAAGACCTCCACGGCGCCCTCGAGCCAGTGTTGGCTCGCATGAGCACAAGCCGGTCCGTCGAGCACCTTCGACTGGGAGCATTAACCGAAGAAGAGATTCGTGACTTGGCGCTGGATCGCCTCGAAGCCGCAAGCATCGACGACGAGTTGAACGAGATCCTGTTCCTGCACAGCGGCGGCAACCCGCTGTTTGCTACCGAGGAGCTGAAGTTGTGGGTTCGCGAGGGTGCTGTGGCGATCGATGCGGGCACCATTGTGGCTCTGGCAGATCCCACCGAGCTGCGAGACGCCGTTCCCTCCGGTGTCCGGCACCTCATCGAACAGAGCCTGGCGCGCCTGAGCAGCGATCAACAGGCGGTGCTCAGCGCTGGTGCGCTTGGCGGGAGACAATTTCCGGCCTTCGTCGTATCTGCGGGATCAGGACTCGAACTCGCCAAAGTCGAGGCCAGCCTTGGCCAGCTGGCGCGGAGTGAACAGTTCGTGACTGCCGTGGGCGACCACGCCTGGCCCGATGGAACGGTTTCGACAATCTTCCGCCTCGGCCACGACCTCCATCAACAAATCCTCGCCGACCGGCTACCCGCCAGTCAGAGGGCAACAATCCATCAACGAATCGGGGAACGACTCGAAGCCGCCTACGGTCATCGAGTCGACGAACACGTGGCCCAGCTCGCACGCCACTTCGTAGCGTCCGCTGATGCGAGAAGGGCCGTCAACTACTTGCGGCAGGCCGGTGAACAGGCCCTGGCTCGAAGCGCACACATCGATGCTGTGGGTGCTTTCGAACAAGCACTGGAACTGATCGAGAACCTGCCCGCAGACGAGGAACGGCAGCAGTCCGAGATCTCGATCCGAACCAGCCTTGGACCGGCGCTCATCGCAACCGGCGGCTGGGGCAGCCCGGAAATCGACGAGAACTACGCGTTGGCGCTCGAGCTCTGTCGTCGCGCCGAACCGCCGCCGGAACGTTTCATCCTCAGGTATGGACTAGCGAGCGTGCATGAGTTGCGTGGGGAGTACAACCGATCCGAGGAGATCCTCGAAGAACAGCTCAGTGACGGCACTGATCTCGGCGTCGAGACGCTCGAGCTGTTGGCCTGTTCGACTTTTCACCAGGGGAGTTTCGATCAGGCGCTGGAGCACGCGAACGCGGCCCTCGACTCGTGGGATCAGGTCGAACACAGCGCCTACATGGCTCGATACGGGGAACACCCAGGTGTCTCGGCCAACACATGGGGAGCATTGGCGGCATGGCATCTTGGCGATCCGCAGCGCGCTAGCGACATGGCAGACAGAGCCATCCACTGGGGAGCGCAGAACCACTATGCACTCGCCACTGCCCGCATCCAATACGCCTTTCTCAGCCAGTACCGAGGTGACCGCGAAGCATGCAAAGCTTGGGCCGAGTCAACCATCGGGCTGGCACTCGACCAGGGCTTTCCGTTCCGGACTGCACAAGCCGAGCTGCTCGTTGCCTGGAGCCGCATCGGCCAGGGGAACCAGGTCGCTCGACTCCGAGAGGGACTCGACCGCTACCGCGAGTTCGGTGCTCGCATGGACGAGCCGTACTTTCTCGGTTTGTTGGCCGAAGCTGCAACAGAAGTAGACGACCCGGACACAGCACTGCACGTTCTCGACGAGGCCGAAGCGATCGTGGCC
>JBPCTU010000172.1:0-3107 GCA_051011515.1 Acidimicrobiales bacterium | reverse complement strand
GCCAGACCAGCTGGCCGACTACGCCGCACGCAAAGGCATCTCGGTCGCCGAGGCCGAACGGTGGCTCCGACCGGTTCTCAGCCAGACCTGACCGCAGACGAGCCCGGATACGAGGCGACGCTTGCGTCAGTACGGGACACAGTCGAGACTGGCGACAGATTCGAGCACAGGGAGTCGTAGACCATGAGTGAGAAGCCCCGCATGGTCCGCCACGTCGTGTTGGTCAAGTTCAAGGAGGAGGCGACCCAAGAACAGCGGGCAGAGTTCGTTCGTCGGTCCCAATGGAGTCTCGAAGCCGATTACGTGACGGGATACACATCGGGGTGGCCGGTCCAGCCGAACCCGTACGCGGCCTCCAACAGTGAGGAATGGGATTGGGGAATGACCCTCGACATTGCCGAGTCCGACGTGGACCGGTACAAGAACGACCCCCGCCACAAGGCAGTCGGCCCCGCTGTAACTCAATACTCGGAGGGTTACGCCATCCTGGACTTCATCATCGATTGATCTCTTCGACGAAGATCAGGGGAGCGCAACGATACGCACCTGCCCACTCGCGCCGTCGACCTCGATCGTTGCCCCGTCAGCAATCCGTTCGGTCGCATCACCAACCGCGACCACACATGGTTTCCCCAACTCTCGGCTGACGATGACCGCGTGGCTGATCTGACCGCCGACGTTGACGACAACGCCGTCGACCGCCATGAACAACGGCGTCCACGCGGGGTCTGTGAGCGGAGCGACCATGATGTCTCCTGGCGCCAAATCCGGAGGTTCCGTGGGGTCGAGCACGATACGCGCCGTTCCCGTCACTTGCCCCGGGCTGCCAGAAGTACCGGTGAGGACCTCGCCCACGTCGGCCGTCGCTACCCCGGCGGCACCCTTGGTCGCCCAGGCCTGCAAAGGTGGGAGGGCTCCGTCGCTGACGAAGAACGGGGGTTCGAGCTCCCAGAGTTGCTTCCAATCCTTTCCTCGGGCTGCCAGCAGTTCGCGATGTGCGCCAGGATCGGCCACCCAGCCGTCGAGCTCGTCGGCCCCCAACATGAAGATATGTTCGGGGTCTTCCAGATTCCCCGCCTCGTGATGACGCCGACCCAACTCGCGCAGGGCCATCCGAACCTCGTGTAGAGCTCGCACGAGAGTTGTCTTGGCCCGTTCGCGGTGGATCATCATGTTGCCGCCCACTAGGGCGCTCTCGAATACACCCGTGAGCTCTTCGTCGTCGAGATCGACGAGCTTCGCCCGGACCTCGGCCTCCAGAGCTTCTCGTTCACTTGCCAGTTTCGCGGTCCCCATTACCGGTGAATTGCCATCGTGTTGGTGGCGAACTTGGTCGATGGCGACGAGCACAATGGCGGGGTCGGTTTCCCATGTCTTGGTCGCGAGCTCCCATTCGCTAGGACCACGAGAGCCGTACTCGAACTGGAAATCTTCGAAGGCAGCCTTGAACGCAGCCATATCCTCCGACCCGTTCGTTTCCATTGACCCCAGGACCACGTCGGCACCGCCATCGAATGCTGTGCTCAGCTCATCGCTCCCGCGCACCATCCGCGACAGTTCCCAGAGTGCGAAGGAGGGAGCCGCCGAGTCGACGTCTCCGAGACCGGCGAGAAGACGCATGGGGATCGTCGGATCGCCGATGGCCTCGCCCACCCCGGCAAGCATGCCCGGAGCGATCGCGCTCGAGCCCGCCGCCACCATCTGATTGAGCGAAAGACGGCCGACGTCGGGCAACACGTCGCGCACCCGCTGCAAGAGTTCTGCATCGCTGAGCGCCCCAAGATCGGGACGTGATGCCCGGAGCTGCGCAGCCTCTTCCTTCTCGACGAGCAGTTCGGGCCACTCGACCGCGGAGAGGACAAAGGCCATGTGCGCTTCGGCAACGGGTTGCAGGTGTGGCTTCTCGTCGTCTGGATGAGGCTCGTATGGAGGCACGTCAAGATCGCCACAGATGGCCACATCCAGCTGCTCGACTGTGATGGCGGGGTTCCTGACGGCCTGCATTCGGACACACGACAGGTTTATGTAGAAGTACGAACCGAAGAAGCCACACATCTCGGGAAAACCATCGCGATAGTCGGACTCCTCATAGACACCCATCCTCCATGACCCCTCCTGGAACGCCGGGAGGATCTCCTCATCGAAAACGAGTGTCTGGCCCAGCGGGCTGGCGGGCGTGGCAAGGACCTCGCCGGCATTGGCCCGGGTGTAGTGAGGAAATCGAGTACTAGGCGGATGGTCGGTGAACCAGTAGTCCCGCAATGAAACTGCTCCCTGTGCCGTGGACCACCGGAGCATAGTTGCGAGCGCGTCGTCGGCGACTGGCCGGGGTCGGGCTTCGAACGACTTCAGCTGGAGGGCGGTCGCCACGCCGGGTCAGACGTAATGCGTTGGCGTTTGTCGAAGGTCGGCTTGCGACCCTCCAGAAAGTCCTCGAAGACCTCTGCGGTGAATTCACCCGCGCTGTTGACCATCGAAGCTGCCTCCACCTCGAAGTCGAGCCCAGAGCGATAGTCGGTCTCCCAAACCTTGTTCATCGCCAGCTTGGTATATGCCATTGCGACCGGGCCGTTGGTCTTCAGTTGCTCGCAAAGCGCTTCGACAACTCCATCGACCTGATCGCTAGGCACCGAAGTGGTGACGAGACCAATCCGCTCGGCCTCGGTGCCCGAAACCGCAATGCCGCCGATGAGTAGCTCCTTGGCCTTTCGCCACCCGACCATCCGCGTTAGGCGTTGTGTACCACCCCATCCGCAGATCATTCCCAGGGTGACCTCGGGCTGGCTGAGTTGGGCGTTGTCGGCGACTATCACGAAGTCGCACGCATGAAGGTTCTCCAGTCCTCCGCCCACCGCGCCGGCTTTAGCCACACCAACAACGGGCTTCTCCAACAGCTCGATCATGCGAAACAAGTCGTGGCCCGCTTGGGTGACCTCGCGAAACTCCAAGGGCGTGAACTTCCAGTCAGCTCTGGCATCTCCGAATGCCATCGCCCCCATGTGGAACCCCTCACCACCAGCTGTGATGACGACAACGAGGATGTCGTCGTCGTTCTTCGCGTCGGTGAGAGCTTCGGTCATCTCAACCAGGACTTCGCGTGTCAGGCC
>JBPCTU010000171.1:0-5478 GCA_051011515.1 Acidimicrobiales bacterium | reverse complement strand
AGTTGTTGATCGACGCTGATGTGACCGGGCGTGAGAAACACCTCTGGAGCATCTACGAGAAGATGGTTTTGAAGGGCCGCTCGTTCGACGAAATCTATGATCTGGTCGGTATCAGGGTCATTGTCGCAAACGTCCGCGACTGTTATGGAGCGCTCGGTTCCATCCACGCGACTTGGAGCCCGGTGCACGGGCGTTTCAAGGACTACATCGCCATGCCCAAGTTCAACCTCTACCAGTCCCTGCACACCACGGTGATCGGCCCGCAGGGGAAACCCCTCGAGGTTCAGATCCGGACCCGCGAGATGGATCAACGTGCCGAGTTCGGAATCGCCGCGCACTTCGAGTACAAGGACAGAGTTGCCACGGGTGACCTGGCGTGGCTGAGCAGGATCGTCGACTGGCAGTCCGAGACCGAAGACCATTCCGAGTTCATGAGCAATCTGAAGCTCGATTTGGACCAGGACGAAGTTTTTGTGTTCACCCCGGCCGGTGAGGTCACGACGCTGGCAGCGGAGTCGACCCCTGTCGACTTCGCCTACACGGTTCATACCGAGGTCGGTCACAGCTGCCGTGGGGCTCGGGTGAACGGTCGGTTGGTCCCCTTGGACACGGTATTGGTGTCCGGCGACACCGTCGAAATCCTGACTTCCAAGGTCGAGGAGGCCGGTCCTTCCCAGGACTGGCTCCAGTTCGTGGCCACCCACAGGGCCGGCTCGAAGATCCGCCAATGGTTCAGTCGTGAACGTCGCGAGGATGCAATCGACAACGGGCGCGAGGAGCTCATCACTGCGCTTCGCAAACTTGGACTCCCGGCACAGAAGGTGCTGAAGGGGCCGGTTCTCGATGAGGTCGCCGAGCTCCTCAACTATCAGGACGGCGAGGCCCTCTACGCCGCCATCGGTGAAGGTCACGCGACGGCCACAGCCGTCGCGGGCCGTTTCGAGAGTGTTCTCGAAGAGAACCATTCCGACGAAACCGAAACCCTGCCAGGGACCTTGCCTACTCACCGAGAGCGTCAGGTCGGCCGAGGTGGGCGTCGTCGAGCGAGAGGCGAGGCAGGTGTGATCGTCGAGGGGATCGACGACATGATGATCCGCCTGGCCAAGTGCTGTACGCCAGTTCCTCCCGACGAAATCATGGGATTTGTCACCCGAGGACGTGGTGTTTCGGTTCATCGCGACGATTGCGCCAACGCGGTGTCGTTGGCTGCAGGCCACGCCAACCGACTCATCGACGTCGAGTGGGATGACGACTCGAGCGGGACCTTCGTGGCGGCAATCGAGGTCAAGGCCTTCGACAGAGCCCGATTGTTGCAGGACGTGGCTTCGGTCCTCAGCGAGTCCAGCATCAACATCCTTGCCGCGAGCACGCGGACCGGTACGGACAGGATCTCGATAATGCAGTTCGAGTTCGAGCTCGGAGACGGCGGGCACCTCGACTGGTTGTTGGCCACCATCAAACGAATCGATGGCGTGTACGACGCCTACCGAGTCGTCCCTGGCAAGGGAAGCTGAGAGCCACCCCACACGCTCTGCCCGAGATTCCCGGTGGGTTTGGCCGCCGCCAGCTTCGCGACCCAGCGCGCTACCTTGCTTGAGACGAACCGCTAGCTGACGATGAGCAGTATTGGGCAGATCCGGTAGGAGGCGAACGGTCTAGTGATCAGGAAGTCGGTGGCCGGCGCGATCCTGGGCATTTCCCTGCTCGTGGGGTCCTTCGCCTGGTCAGGCTTCGTTGCGCTCCGCACGATCTTCGATCCGGACAAGTCCGGTGAAGTCGCCGAAGAACTGCTCGACAACGAGGAAGTGACCGAGCAGGTCGCCATCAATGTTGCGGCTGCTATCAACTCGCTTATTCCGCCGGAGGTTCCGGTTTCGGACGAAGTCGTCATCGCGTTGACACAGCAGGTACTCCAGGACCCCGCAGTCGAGGCCATCATTTTCGACGCGTTCGTTGATACGCACCGGGCGTTCCTCGGCGAAGGTGATGCTCCTGAGGCCATCGACCTGAGCGAGGTTGCTCTGGTCGCCAGACAGCGCCTTGTCAGCGAGGCCCCCCGCCTAGAAGCACTTCTGCCCGAGACGCCAACCTTCATAGTTCCGCTCCCGACCGAACACGTTCCCGATGCCGGCCCGTTGCGCAGATTCACCGAGTCGGCCGTTCCCATCCTGGCGATCGTGTCCATAGGAGGAGCGCTGTTGGCTCTCCTTGCGACGAATGAGCGACCAGCGATTCTGCGGCGCGCCGGTCGGTGGGCCCTGACCACAACGATCGTGTTCCTCTTCTTGGCGCTTGGTGTACCGGCGTTGTTGCGAGAGTTCGCCCCGGACCAGGCAGAAGTTGTGGCTGCGCTGCTGTCGGGACTCTTACGTTCGGTGCTCATCCCCTCGATTGTCCTGGGGGCGATCGGTGTGGGTTTGCTGCTCATCTCGATGGCCTGGGCAGCGCAGGCCCGGTCTGCGCCGAGCCGCGCGGTACGCCCGGCTGAGGCCCGACCGTCGCCTGTGCCTGTAGCCCCTGTGCCAACTCGAGCTGCGCCTTCGAAGGCCAAACCAGACCGGCGGACCGGACAGCCTGGACCACCGCCTTCGGTCCCCGCTACGACACCCGGTCCGTCGCCCTATCCCGACGATGCCCACCAGCGTTCTCAGGTCGCCCGAGACTGGGGCCCGCCTCCGTCGCCCTACCCGGATGCCCCGGCGGCGCCGGGTGCCCCCGAGGAAACGAACGCGTCGGTGTTCGCCGATGTGCCAATACACGCTCCGGCCGAACCAGTGCGACCATCTTCGTACGAGCCGAATCAGGTGCTCTCTGATCGAGATGCCGCGGCCCCGCCGCCACCATCGCCCGACGAATCGAGATCGGTGTTCGCGGAACCGGCGGCGCATTCGGCACAACACCCTCCGGCTCCTCCGCCGAACCGGCCGGCGTCTTCTGCGCCGCCTGTTGGCGCCCGCTGGAGCCACGAATACGGGTGGGTGCTCGATCCCGACAACCCAGATCCGTTGCCGATCGGGTCGGTTTGGGTCGAGGGAGTCGGTTATGTATTGCCGGCGACCGAGACCATCTAACCGTCGAATTCGGCGCAGTTCCCGCGCCCTGAGCTTCGTCGATGTTGTGGGTCAAACAACGGTCGACGGTGCCTTCGTTGCCAGCCGATAGCCTTGCCAGTCGTGGCTAGGGCCCAATTCAAGGCGCCGAGGGGCACCCGCGACATTCTCCCGCCGGATACGGCCAGGTGGCGCGCCCTCGGGGATACGTTCGCGAACCTTGCCGAACGCTCGGGCTACGGGCAGGTGATATCGCCAATCTTCGAGGACATCGGCGTTTTCCAGCGGGTTGGCGAGAGCACCGACATCGTCACCAAGGAAATGTTCGATTTCCACGACAAAGGCGATCCACCTCAGCACCTGGCGCTGCGACCCGAGCTGACGGCAAGTATTTGTCGTGCCTACGCCGAGCACCGCCCTATACCCCCGTGGAAGATTTGGTACGAGGGTCCTCAGTTCCGGTACGAGAAACCTCAGGCTGGCCGATACCGGCAGTTCAGCCAGTTCGGCGTCGAGGTACTGGGCGCCGACGACGCTGCGGTCGACGTAGAGGTCATTGCTTTGGGTTGGCGCCTGTGGGAGGAGCTGGGACTCTCCAAGGTTCGGCTCATGATCAACTCGCTCGGGGACGCGTCCAGTCGGCCGCGTTACCTCGCTGCATTGTCAGATCACTTCACGAGCAACCGCGACAGCTTGAGCGAGCAGTCGCGCACGACTCTCGAGAAGAATCCATTGAGGGTGCTGGATTCCAAACGCGAAGTCGACGCCGACGTAATCGCTGCGGCACCGCTGATGATCGACTACCTGGATGACGAGTGTTCCGATCACTTCGCTTCGGTGGTGTCGGGCCTGGAGAGCCTGGGAATCTCGTATGAGGTTTCTCCGCGCCTGGTGCGAGGGCTCGATTACTACACCCGAACTACCTTCGAGTTCGCGTCCGATGCGCTCGATTCCGCCCAGAACGCCATTGGAGGTGGCGGCCGATACGACCAACTGGTCGAAGATCTTGGTGGTCCCCCCACCGCAGGTATCGGCTTTGCTCTGGGGGTAGACCGCATTCTGATGGCTTGCGACGCCGAAGGGGTGTTCGGGCCTCCGCCACCTCGGGTCGAGGTGTTCGTCGTAGACATGATTGACGGGTCTGTCGCGACCAAGGTGTGTGATGAGCTTCGCCGTGTAGGCGTTGGAGCCGACCGCAGCTTTGGTGGCCGGTCCGTGAAGGCACAGATGAAGGTCGCGGATCGGTCAGGTGCTCGGGTTGCGCTCTTGATCGGCGAGGACGAGCTGGCCGCAGGCGTCGTAACGGTACGGGACCTCCGCGGCGATGGTTCCCAAAAGCAGGTAGATCGCACCGGTGTCGCCGGTACCATCGCCGAACTCCTATCGAACCTTCCCCCTGCAGCCCCGGAGCAGCCCTCATGACGATGCGAACTGACTACTGCGGAGCTCTGCGCGCCGACGACATAGGCCGGACCGTAACTGTGTGTGGGTGGGTGGACACACGACGCGTACACAGCGAGCACCTGGCGTTCATCGACCTCCGCGACCACACCGGGATTGTCCAGTGCGTCGTCGACGAGAAACTCGACCTCCGATCTGAGTACGTCGTGGCGATCACCGGAGTCGTCCGGTCCCGTCTCGAAGGGGCTTCCAACGAGAAGCTCGATACTGGCGAGGTAGAAATCGGCGAAGCTTCAGTCGAGGTGTTGAGCGTCGCCGAGCCACCGCCCTTCCCGATGCACGAACGGACCGACGTCGACGAGACGATCAGGCTCCGCCACCGATATGTCGACCTGCGCAAACCCCGGATGCAGCGGAACTTACGCACCAGAGCCATCGTGAACTCAGCCATTCGGGGCGCCATGGAGCGGCAGGGTTTCGTCGAGATCGAGACGCCGATGCTCATCGCCTCGACTCCCGAGGGAGCTCGCGACTTCGTTGTTCCCTCCCGCCTGCACCCGGGAGACTTCTACGCACTTCCGCAGAGTCCACAGATCTTCAAGCAGTTGTGCATGGTCGGAGGCCTCGACCGCTATTACCAGATTGCCCGTTGCCTTCGTGACGAGGATCTTCGGGCTGATCGCCAGTTCGAGTTCATGCAGCTCGACATGGAAGCCAGCTTTGTCTCGCAGAGCGATGTCCTGGAGTTCGTCTCGGAGGCGATCCGCGATGCGACCGAAGCCGTAACCGGTGAGCGCCCGGGCGAGATACCGATGATGACCTGGTCCGACGCAATGGACAGATTCGGATCCGACAAACCTGACGTCCGCTTCGGCATGGAACTGACCGAGATGACAGACATCTTCGCCGAGACCGAATCGAAGGTTTTCCAGGTCGACTGTGTGAAGGGGATCCTCTACGAAGGGGGCGCCGACTCTCTCGGACGCAACGCCATCGACGCGTTGACCGACAAATGCAAGTCATGGGG
>JBPCTU010000170.1:0-6082 GCA_051011515.1 Acidimicrobiales bacterium | reverse complement strand
ACCGTCACCTAGATAGTGGTCGGCAAGGCTCAGCGTGGAATAGCCGTAGTCCTCGCACTTTCGCGCCATGTCGCGCCACTGCTCGGCTGACTTCGGAGCAAAGGTCTGGTAGCCGAATCGGAATGGCCTGGTCATCTGCAACTGGATATCAGACAAACCTGGCCCGTGGCGAGGTCTGCGGTCGAGTGTCGGTGAGAAAGGTTCAACAGCTGCGATCTACTATTGACCTCAGAGCTGGAGGAGACTGATGGACCAAGCCCTCATTGATGACATCAAGTCGCGCATGCACTATGAGTTTGCTCGAACCGCGCCGCCCGACGACTTCCCGCCGTTCCACGACATCCCCACTGGTCGCCACATCGGCGACGAGTTCTACGAACTCGAGCAAGAACATCTGTGGCCAAAGGTGTGGGTCCCCGCTGGGCGGGTCGAGGACGTCGCCGATCCCGGAGACTATTTCGTCTTCAAGGATCTCGGTGTTCCCTTGCTCGTGGTCCGAGGCACCGATGGCCAGATCCGTTGCTTCTACAACACCTGTCAGCATCGTGGCGCACCAGTCGTACGAGAGGATCGTGGTTCGTCTCGTCGCCTCAGATGCCAGTACCACTCGTGGACCTACGAGATCGACGGCGGGACGCTCGTTGCGCTGCCCGACGAGAGGGACTTCGTCGACCTCGACTGGGAACAGCGATGCCTGCCGCGGGTCAGCTGCGAGACGCTCGACGGTTGGATCTTCGTCAACCGCGATCCCGATGCCCAGCCTCTTCGGGCGTGGTTGGGGCCGGCAGCCGACGTCTTCGCGGTCTCCGACGGCCCGAGCCTGTCCGAGGTCTATCGCGAGAGCGTGCTGGTGCCCTGCAACTGGAAGGTCACCGCAGAGGCCTTTCTCGAGGTGTATCACTTCAAACACATCCATTCCCATGCCGGGGTGTCGGTGCTCGACAACCGCGGCGCCGCGATGCTGCTGTTCAGCAATGGGCACAGCAGCATGGTCACGCCCTACAGCGAGCAGAACTGCGAGCGTTTCGGCATGGATTCGTGGGACGACTGGAAGGACGTCGACAACGGTCCCTTCGCCCCGATCGACAAGGTGCCGGACATGGTCAACTGCACCAGCACCGCGGTCAGCTTCTTCCCCAACATCATCATGCCTCTTGGGAAGTTCGGATTCCCGATGATCATGTTCTGGCCTGTCGACCGGCGTACGACTCGCGTCGAGTGGTGGTACTACGCCCCCAAGGACTGGGAAGGCGACGATCTGCCCCAACACTGGGAGGAGCGGCGCAAGCAGTTCAACATGATCATGGACGAGGACATGATGAACATGGCCCCCATGCAGGAGTCGATGGAGTCGCCCGCGCTGGGCGGGATCCCGATCAACTATCAGGAACGGCGTATCTGGCACTTGCACGAACAGATCGACCGAATGATCGGTGTCGAGAACATTCCCGAAGAACTCCGCGTAGCTCAGCTGCTCGAGGGATACGTAGAGTCCTGACCGTGGCCGACGACGAGGTCGCCGAATACCACCGGGGAGGGCATCGCAAACGCGCATTGAACGGCCGCACCCGATGGCCCAACGCCGATGACACAAACAACGTGTTGCTGGTCACACGCGGCCATCCGTTCGCCCGGGATGACTTCTTCGAGATCTTCGAACAGAACCCCGGCATCGAGTGGTCAGGTGTGGAACATCCTGCTGCCCAGAAGATGTTCAACCCGGACTTTGCCGAAGGTTTCGACTGTTACGTCCTCTACGACATGCCGGGGATCGTGTTCAATCCCGGCGCGGAGCCGACCTTCTTCGACCCCCCTTCGTTTTACGTCGATGGGCTCAGAGCCCTGGGTGATGCCGGTTTCCCACTCGTGGTCATGCATCACGCATGTGCCGCCTGGCCCACCTGGCCCGAGTGGTCAGAACTGGTGGGCAGCCACTTCTTGTACCAGCCCGGTTTGTCGCGGGGGACAGAGGTACCAGATTCGGGTTATGTCATCGACGTGCCCTACACGGTGACCCCGGTTCTGGACCACCCGATCACTGCGGGTATCGAACCGTTCGAGCTGGTGGACGAGCTCTACCTCAACGAGGTGTTCGAGGACTCGGTCACCCCGCTGTTCAGAAGCAACTACACGTTCGTCGAGGACAACTTCTACTCGGCGGACCTCGCCCTGAAGGGCCAGATCAACTCGAACGACGGATGGTCGCATCCTCCAGGCTCCAATCTGGTGGGTTGGATCAAGACTTACCGCAACAGCCCGATCGTGTACCTCCAGTTCGGTGACGGCCCTGCCACCTATCACAACGAGAACTTCCGTCGGATTCTGGCCAACGCGATCCGCTGGGCGTGCTCAGAAGAAGCCGGCGCCTGGGCCCGGTTGTAACATCGGCGGCATGGCTCTGGTGCTCGACACATATCCCGACATCACCTACGACGCGATGCCGCTCGAGGTCACGGACCTCGAGGAGCTCAGGCTGTTGCGAAAATGGGAGGCCGCGATCGGTTACCGAATCTTCGCCGCGATGCGGTGGGGCCAGCTCGGCGATGGTCACGTTACGGCACGCGACCCAATACTCACCGACCACTTCTGGGTTCTCGGTTATGGCATTCCTTTCTCTGCGGCGACCATCGACAACCTCACGCTGGTTGGCCCCGACGGGCAAGGTGTCCAGGGGCCGACGCACAACGGAGTCAACTTCGCCGCCTACAACATCCACTGGCCGATATTCGATGCGCGGCCCGATGTCGTTTCTGCAGCCCACACGCATACTCCCTTTGGCACGTCTTGGTCCGCGAACGTGCAGCCTTTCAGTGCTCTCAGCCAGGAGTCCTGCGCAGTCGTATTCGACCAGTCCCTCTACATGGGTGAGGACCTCGAGATCGTGGACACCGGTGGGGGCCGTGCCATTGCTCAGGCGATGGGCGACACCAAGGTGTGCATCATTCGCAACCACGGCCTGCTCACCGCGGGGGCATCCCCGGGGGAGGCTGTCGGATGGTTCGTGATGGCCGAACGCGTGGCCGAGGTGCATGTCAAGGCCAGCTCTCCGGTGCCGATATCGGACGAGGCCGCCAAAGAGGTCGCTACCACTCTGGGCTCGTCGGCCATGGGGTGGCGGGTGTTTCAGTGGTTGGCCCGCGACCTCGTGCCCGACCCCAGTGTCGTTCTGGGCTGACCCCGGGCTTGACCGCAAAACAACTTGGAGAAGACCATGTCGAAGGCTGTGCTGATAACGGGTGCTGGGTCGGGGTTTGGCCGGGGTGCCGCGTTGGGCCTCGCTGAGCGGGGACATTCGGTGATCGCCACCACCGAAACAACCGGGCAGCGCGATGCGCTCCAAAGCGAGTCGTCGTCGATCACCGCGGTGAAGGTCGACGTGACCGACCTGAACGACGTGGAACAGGTACGAACCTGGGACATCGACGTCGTGCTCAACAATGCGGGCGCCGGCGAAACCGGACCACTCGCTGACGTACCCATGGACCGGGTCCGTCACCTGTTCGAAGTGAACGTCTTCGGAACACTGGCGGTCACCCAGGCGGCGCTGCCGAAACTGATATCGAAGGGTTCGGGCCGAATCATCATTGTGTCCTCCATCGCCGGCGTACTTTCGGGGCCGGCATTTGGGCCGTATTCGATGACCAAACACGCGCTCGAGGCAATGGGAAAGGCGATGAGAGCGGAGCTGGAACCGTTGGGGATCGACGTAACCCTGCTCAACCCGGGTCCATTCGCAACCGGGTTCAACGACCGCATGGCGGCTTCGATGTGGGATTGGTTCGACGACGATTCCCTGAATGCTCCGGCCACCGAGCTGTTCCGCGCGATGGAGGAGATGGTGACCACTGGTCAGATGGATCCTCAGATGGTGGTCGATCGAATGATCGAGCTCGTGGAGGCAGAAACAACGAGCGAGAACAACTTTGTGCCGCCCGACATCATCGACCTGCTGACAGCTCAGATCGACGCGTAAGCGGACGTCGCTCAGTCCTCGTTGTTGACCAGACGAGCTGGGAACCCGCCCGTGGCTATCGGTCCCCAATCGTCGATCGTGATCCGGATGAGGCTCTTGCCTTGCCGGGCCATCGCCTCCCGGTACTCGTCCCAGTCGGGATGTTCGCCCGAGATCACGCGAAAGTACTCCACCAGTGCTTCGATGGAGTCAGGTTGGTCCAACACCTCCGCCGTCCCGTCGACCTGAACCCACTCGTCGTTGAAACCCTCGGACATCACCAGCACCGATGCCTTAGCGTTGCGTCGCGCGTTGGCTGCCTTGGCTCGGTCGGGGTAGGTGGACACAACGATCCGTCCTCGAGTGTCCAAACCCATGGTCACCAATGACATCTGTGGCCGTCCGTCGCGGCGGATAGTCGACAGCACGCCTCGGTGTCGGGGACCGATGAAGTCCTCCAGTTGTGGGCGATCCACGTAGGTGTTGGTTGCGATCTTGGCCATCTGTTCGGGGGCTACCCGGCCTCGGCCACCGCACGAGAAACCAGAACCTGGGCCAGGTGGCGTCGGTAGGCGGGGTCGGCATTCAATTCGTCGGGCGGGTCGCTCTCGTCTGCGGCCGCTTGGCCGACCTCGTCGGGGGTCGCGCCCGACCTCAGCGCAGCCGTCGCCGCGGCTGCCAGCGTTGGCTGGGGCCCCATGTTCACTAGCGCTACTCCGCCACCGTCCCCGGCCTGGACCGCGCAGCCGACGATGGCCCAGTCCTGAGCACGCCGGTTGAACTTCTGGAACGACCATCCGCCACCGGTGACCTTGGGGAACTTGATCTCGATCAACAGTTCGTCCGCGGCGATTGCGGTCTCGCGGAAGCCGGTGAAGAAGTCCTGCGCTGTGACCTCTCGCTCG
This sequence comes from Acidimicrobiales bacterium, assembly GCA_051011515.1. Taxonomy (GTDB): domain Bacteria; phylum Actinomycetota; class Acidimicrobiia; order Acidimicrobiales; family UBA8592; genus JBPCTU01. The sequence goes on along the minus strand of JBPCTU010000170.1, from coordinate 1,225 downwards.
CCAGAGGCTCCCCGGATCACCATCGTTGCACCGCTCGCGAGGGTGACCGCCGGGAGGTCAGACGCCGGATCTCCGTGAGCCAACGCCCCACCGAGGGTTCCGCGGTTTCGGACCTGTGGGTCTCCCACATGGCCGGCGGCGTGTGCCAGCAACGGAACGGATGTACCCAGCAGCGCCGACCTCTCAACGTCGCGATGGCGAGTCAATGCTCCGACCGCGACGTGGTCGTCGCGGTCGTCGATATAGGACAGGTCGGCCACATCGCCCAGGTCGATGAGCAACTCCGGTTGCGCCAGCCGTAGCTTCATGAGCGGTAGCAGACTGTGACCGCCGGCCAACAGCTTCGCTTCGTCGCCGTGTTCGCTCAACAGGCTCAGTGCCTCTTCGGCGCTGGCTGCAGCTCGGTAGTCGAATGCCGCCGGGATCATCGCGCACCGTCCTGGTCGGCACCGTTCGGGTTCTCGGCCGCCCAACGGACTGCGTTCACGATCATCTGATACCCGGTGCACCGGCACAGGTTGCCCTCGAGGTTCTCTCGAATCTGGTCTCGTGTGGGGTCGGGGTTTTCAGACAACAGCGCAGTAGCCGCCATGATCATGCCTGGGGTGCAGTAGCCACACTGGAGTCCATGTTCTTGTCGGAACCCCTCTTGCACCGCCGAGTAAGAGTTTCCGGTGGCCTGGCCCTCGATCGTCTCGACCTCTTTGCCCGCGGCCTGAACCGCCAGGACGGTGCAGCTCTTGACGGCATCGCCGTCCAGGAGAACGGTGCAGGCACCGCAGTTCGATGTGTCACAACCGATATGGGTCCCGGTCAGCCCGAGGTTGTCCCGTAGGTAGTGCGCCAGAAAAGTCCGCGGTTCCACGATCGCAGCCGCTGCTGATCCATTGACGGTGACCGCAACATCAACCGTGGGATTCGACGTGTTCATGAGCCTCCTCCGTGCAGAATTTCAAAGACTTTCTTGGGTGTCACGGGCATGTCGATATGGGTCACTCCGAGATGGCTCAAGGCATCAACCGCTGCATTGACAACGGCAGGCGGAGCCCCGACCGATCCTGACTCGCCAATACCCTTGGCGCCCAATGAGTTGGACGGTGTTGGTGTTACCGTGCGCCCGGATTGATATTCGGGCAGGTCTGGTGCCGCCGGTACGAGGTAGTCGACCAAGGTCGCGGTGAGCGGTTGGCCGTCTTCGTTGTACTCCATCTTCTCGTACAGGGCC
>JBPCTU010000169.1:0-10431 GCA_051011515.1 Acidimicrobiales bacterium | reverse complement strand
CTTCAGGCGGCTCGGCCACTTCGCGGTCGACCAGATCCATACACATGCGCGGCGTCCGGGCGTCGAACATCGCCGACAGCGGCAACTGCACCCCGTATTCATCATCGATACGAGCCAACAACTCCATCGCCAGTAACGAATTGCCGCCACGGGAGAAGAAGTCTTCGTCGGGACCGAGCGTTGCGACACCCAACGTGCGCCGCCACACCTCAGCCATCCGACCAATTCTCGGATCGGTCGTCTGCCTCTGCTCGACGGCGGCCTCGGATGGCTCCTCGAGCGCAACGCGATCCACCTTGCCCGAACGCGTGAGGGGCATCTCGTCCAACACAACGGTCCTCGCGGGAACCATATAGGCGGGCACCAGTGCGGCGACCGTCTCGCCCACCGATTCCGGGGTCACCTCGTTCGTTCCCGAGACGAAGGCAACCAGACTGCGTTTTGAGCCCTCGCCGACAACCTTCACGACGGCTGAGCCCACACCCGGGGTCAAGCGCACGGCGGCTTCGACTTCACCCAACTCGATCCTGAACCCTCGCAGCTTCACCTGGTGATCAAGGCGTCCAAGGTATTCGATGACCCCGTCAGCTCGACGCCGGACCAGGTCGCCGGTTCGATACAAGCGTGTGAGCCGATCACCAACAACCGCTTCGACGAATCGGGTCTGCGTCATCTCTGGATCGCCGAGATATCCCGCAGCGAGGCCCGGACCACCAACACACAACTCACCCTCGACGCCCCGAGGCACCAGCCGTTGCTGATCGTCGAGCACATGGAGCTCGGTGTTCCGCGTCGGTCCCCCGATGGGCACAGTGCGAGCAGCTTCGCCGAGCTCCTCGATCAGATACCAAGCTGAGAACGTCGTGCATTCGGTAGGCCCGTATCCGTTGACCAGCCGAGCGGGACCAGCCCTCAGCAGAGACCTCATGGTGTCGACGTCGAGCGCTTCTCCGCCCACCATCAACGTCTCGAGGGTCACAAACGCATCAGGCACCGCCGCCGTGACCAGATTCGCGAGCGTGCTCGTCAAGAACATGGTCGTGACGCCGCGACGTCGCAGTTCCTGACTGAACCTCGTCGGATCACCCACGGTGTTCTCATCGAAAACCTGCACCGTGCCGCCGTTGAGGAGGGCTCCCCAGACCTCGAACGTCAGCGCGTCGAAGGCGGGATTGGAAACCATGGCCATAACGGTGTCCGAACCGAGCGGCGCGTAATCGACGCCCTGAACGGTTCTCTGGATCGCTCGATGCCCGACAACGACACCCTTTGGGACACCCGTCGACCCCGACGTGAACATCACATAGGCGGCAGGGTCCCCCCGATATCCATTGACGATTGAGGGTTCACGGTCGGCGGTATCGACCCGCAGGCCGCCTGTCGGATGCCGACCTACGATCACCGCCACTGATGCGGTCTCGAGCACGTCCGAACGCCTCGATGCCGGAGACGCGCTATCGATCGGCACATACACGCCGCCGGCCATGACGATCCCGAGCATCGCAACGACCAGCTCTACGGACCGACCGATGTCAAGACCTACAGCGTGGCCCGGGGTCACGCCCAGCCTCTGTAGGTCAGAGGCCAATTGCCTGGCCTCGATTTCGAGCTCGGCGTATGTCAGCTGAACCCGGTCATCGATTACAGCCGGCCTCGAACCCGCAGCTGCGGCCACCTCGGCGAAACTGGCGTCGATCCGGGTTCGTTCAGGGAACGGGGCCCGATTGTTGTTGAGCGCCTCCGTGAGCCACTGCTCTTCGTCGGGGCCCACGATCGGCAGATCGCGAATCAGCGTGTCGGGATCAGTGACAACCGCATTGCCAATGGCGTCAATGCTCCGGGCAAGCTGTCCGACCACCCAAGGATCAATCAGGGAGTCGTCGTGGCGCAGAGTGACCGTGAGGTGGCCCTCTCGCACGCTCGCTGTGACCATGAGATCAGCGACGGCGCCGGAGCCACCGGACCCGAGAGCCAAGTCCTCGACGTCGAGACCGTAGAAGTTCTTCCCGCCTGAGTCACCGAACTCGTGGAACTGACACATGACGCTCACGAGCGGCACCCTGTCCGATGACCGCTCGAGCTCCAGCATCTCCACGATGGCATCGAAGGGAACCTTGCTGTGCTCGATGGCCATTCCGGTGCCCTGGCGAACCTGGTGCAACAGGTCGACGAACGACTCGGTCCCCTCGACGCGGTTGTGCAGGAGCATCGTGTTGAGGAACAAACCGGGTAGCCGATCCAGAGAGGCCGAAGAGCGTTCTGTCGATGGTGTTCCGACGATGATCTCCTGAGAGCCCGTGACCCGGTGGAACATGGCGGTGGTAATGCTCACGAGCAACTGGAACGGGGAAACGCCCGCCCGCTCTGCGAGGCGCAACATGTCAGCCGTGGTGGACGGTGAGAACCGCACGTTGTGACGCTCGACCCGACCTCCGGTAGTCCCATCTGGGCGTACACCGGGGATCTCGACCGCGCTCGGCTCGGGTCCGAGCTTGTCTCGCCAATATGCGAGCGAGGCTTCATGGGCCCCAGCACGCCATTGGGCTCGCTGCCACACTGCGTAGTCCCCAAATTGCAGATCGGGCGGCCTCGGCGCAACTCCGATTCCGAACCTGGAGTTGTAATCAGCCTGAAGCTCACTCAACACGAGATCAATACTCTGGCCATCCACGGCGATGTGGTGGAAGACGAGGCTGAGATAATGCTCCTGTTCACCCAGGCCGATGACCTGCACTCGGAGTGGATGTTGATGGGCCAGGTCGATCTCTGTCTGAGAGAATTCTGTGGCTATGGCTCGGGCGCTGGCGGCCCGCGCGGTGGGGTCCAAGTGGGCGAGGTGGACCCACTCGATCGACCCCCAGTCGTCGGACGAGAGGCCGTCGGTCGAGTCGACCACCTGGAGCGGCTTCCCGTTGTCGGTGACAACAATCCGAGTCCTCAGGACCTCGTGACGTTCGAACAACCCGATGAGCACCTCACCCAACACCTCAGTGTCCAGCTCGCCGAGAAGGCGCAGACATTTCGGAATCAGGTACGGGAGTTCTCCGGGTCGAAGTTGAGTGTGCAGCCAGATGCGTTGCTGGGCCAGCGAGAGTGGCGCGACCTCCAGGTGCAAACGAGCGGGTTGTTCGGACCAGACCAGGCCGGGGGCTGGCGCTGTTGCGCCTTCGAGCGCTGGCGTTGGCTCGACCTGTGGTGGCACTGGCGCCACCTGAGGCACGGGGTCCTGGGTAGCGATTGGCGTTGTTTCTACCCGGGAGGGCGGCAAGGGCTCCTCTCGACCCGGATTGCCCGTTCCCTCGTCGACGTGACGGTCCGGTTCCTCGTTGTTATCGGCCGATCGAAGCTCGGACACCCGTCTCGCGACCGCTTCGATCGTCGGTCCCTCGAAAACGGCGACCACCGGCAGAGAAACGCCGACTCGCTCCTCGATGAGATAAGCCATCCGGACAGCTGTCAGGGACCGGCCGCCCAGCTCGAAGAAGTCGGCGCTCCGATCGATCTCGTCGCGGTCCAAAAGCTCGCTCCAGATGGCGCCGATCGCCCCAACGAGGTCCGGATCCGGCTCGGTAGCGGCTGGAGCTTGGCCGGGGTCAACCTCGGGCTCGGGAGCTGGGCCGGCCGAGAACGCGCTCACAGGCTCGTTGGCCAGCCGGCGCAACGCAGCCCGGTCGACCTTGTCCCCGTGACCCAGGGGGAATTGCGCCACGACTTCGATGGCGGGGGGCACCATCACGCTCGGGAGTCGTTCGGCCAAGTCGCTTCGCAGCTCTTCTGCCGAAACCGAAGACTCGAGCGTGACGAAGCCATGCAACGACAGTTCCCCTGGCTCACCAACAGCCAACACGGCCGCCGCACTGACCGAGGGGTGATGTGTCAGCGCATGTTCGATCTCGCCCAACTCGATTCGGTGGCCATCGATCTTGACCTGATCATCCAGACGGCCACTCAGCTCGACCTCTCCATCGGCACGCAACCGTGCCCGATCGCCGCTGCGATACCAGCGCGTGCCTGAAGCGTCGTAGACGAAGGCTTCCTGAGTCTGCCCTGGCTCACGGACGTAACCAATCGCGAGCTGTGGACCACCCAACCAGAGCTCCCCCCACTGCCCCGGTTGGACATCAGCAGCGCTCCCGTCGACTATGCGGATGTCCACATCGCGCAGAGGTGTACCGACCGATACGGCGCCGGTGGACGTCTCGGCTCGACTCAGAACAGCGGAAAGTGCGACGACAGTGCACTCTGTCGGGCCGTATGAGTTGATCAATTTCGTTGATTCAGCCAGGTCCAGCCATGCGCGAACCGACCCGGCACTGGCCGGCTCGCCCCCAATTATCACCGTGTCGAGAACCTGTGGGAGCGGCCGGGGACTGGAGGACATCTGCGAGACGACCTCGTGCCACAACGCAGTCGGCAAACAGGCCATGGTGACCTGGTGTTCGCTGATGTAGTCGAACAAGCGACGGGCCGAGCCGAGTAAGGCATCGGCCCGCAAGACAACGGTCGCTCCCACGGCCAGGGGGAGATGGATCTCTTCAACCGATGCGTCGAATGCCAGCGAATGGAACTGGAGCATCCTGTCGTTACTGGTGAGGCCGTAACGCTCGCAGGCACCTTCGATATAAGAACTCAGGGCCCCGTGGGAGATCATCACTCCCTTGGGTCTCCCGGTCGATCCGGACGTGTGAATGACATACGCCTCGTCAGTCGGCCGCACCGGCATCGGCTCCATCGGTTCAACGCCCGCGACCGCACCTTCATCGACCAACACGGTCGCGACCTCGGCCAACTCGACTCCAGGCCTGGCCGTCACGAACACCGTCGGCCTGCAGCCTTCGACGATGAGCTGATTACGAGCCTGGGGGGCATCGGTATCGATCGGCACATAAGACGCGCCGACTGCCCAGGTGCCGTACATCACGGCCAGGGCCATGGGGGAACGATGCGCGTCGATGGCAACTCGATCTCCGTGCTCCACCCCACAACCGCGAAGGATTGTGGCGATGCGGCAGGCCCGACTCCAGAGTTCGGACATCGTCCACGTTGCTGACTCACCGACGATGGCCGGCGCGTCAGCGTCGGCTCGAACCCGACGGCCAACCTCCGCCAACACAGTGTCGGCTCGCGGGGTCGTCCGAGGCACCCCACCCGACCGATCTGAGACCGAACTGGCCCCGACTCCTGTCCCCAGGCGACCGCCCCGACGCAGGCTCGCAAGATCCGGGCTCGCGAACCCCCTCTTCAGAGCATCACCAAAGCCCTGGGCCAGGGCATCCACGATCTCCTGGGTGTACATCGACGATCGGCCCCTAACGCGGACCACTGGCGCTGGGGCGGTGACGTTGACGGAGATCGACAGATCGAACTTGGCCGTGGCACGACCCTGCGGGAACGTGGACACGTTCACGTCGTCACCGAAGTTGAGAAGCCCCATCATGCCCTCGGTCACATCGAAGTCAAGACCCCCGATGACATGGTCTGTCATCCCACCCGACCGCATACGGTCCAGGATGAGGTCCAGTGGAACGTCCCCATGCTGAAGCGCCCCAAGCATGACCTCCCGGACCGAAGCCACGGCTTCTGCCAGCGTGGCGTCACGATCGACACCGATTCGTAGCGGCAAGGTGTTCACGAAGTAGCCGATCAGTTTCCGAGCGCTCGGCCATGACCGGTCCGAGGTGACCAGGCTTACGACTGCGTCCTCGTCGTTCTCGGCTTCTTCATGGTCCAAAATGGCGGCGACGAAGACCGCCAGGCCGACCATGTAGCGCGTCGCCTTCAGTTCGCGCGCCACTTCGACCCACCGTTCGCCAACATCGACGTCGAGTTCGACTGTTGCCTCGACTGGGACATCCGGGTCGCCACCAGTGTCCGAACTCCGGAGGGAGAGGAGCATCCGTCTACCGGAAAGGGTGTCTTCCCAGTACCTGAGCCCCTCTTCGAACTCCCCACGCTCCGCGAGCTCCCGTTGATGGGTCGCGAAGTCTCCATATTGCGCCGGCAACGGCACAAGGTCGGCCGGTCCACCGCGCAGGCGAGCTTGATAACTCCGCCGGAGCTCCTCGTTGAAGATGGGGTAAGACTGACCGTCCATCACGATGTGGTGGAAGACAATGAGCACGAGCCAGGATTCCTCGGCGATCCTGATGACGTGTGCTCTGACCAGCCGATCTGATTCGAGCTCAAACGGTGTGTCGGTGAACCTGTCGACCATCTGGCCCGCAAGGGCCATCTTGTCTTCGAGGTGGTCTCGGATGTCGTGAAGGTCGACAGGCACTGCGCTGGGGGGATCAATGACCACCTGCGGCAACCCAGCGTTGTTGAGGAATCGCGAGCGCAGCGTCTCGTGACGGGTAACGACGTCGGTGAGCGCTTCACCCAAGGCAGCAACATCGAGCGGCCCCTCCGCCAGCTGAGCCTTGTAGACGAGATAGGTGGTTGATCCGGGCGCCTGCTGATCGACTATCCAGAGGCGTTCCTGTGCAAAGGACAGCGCAATGTCATCGGCTTCTGCTGCGCCGACCACCGAGGCAGCATCGGCCGCGGGGGCCTCTCCGGGAACACTGTTGCTGTACACCTTGGCGAAGTCCTGTAGCCGGGGATGGTCGAGTATCAGATCCACCGACGCCCGAACTCCGGTGACATCCTCCAGCCTCGCGATGATTCGCTGCGCTCGCAAAGAAGTACCGCCGGCCTCGAAAAAGTCGTCGGAGGGGCCGAGTTCTCGTCCGAGCACAGCGGACCAGACAGACGCGACGGCTTCCAGGAGCGCCGGAGCTTCGGCTGGCCCGCCCGTCGCTGCCGACTCACCGGCGCTCGGGTTCGCCGGGACGCTGGCTGCTGAGCCGCCGGGGTCCCCGCTCGAGAGCAACGAGAACAAGTCGGAGCGAGATGGTTTGCCGTTGGCTCCCAGGGGAATCGACTCGAGATGGACGAATCGCGATGGAATCGAGGCGAACCTGACGTGTGCAGCGAGGAACTTCCGAAGGTTTGTGTCATCGACCATCGACGTGTCGGCTACGACGAACGCGACGAGGCTCGCCTCGGGTTCGCGCAGCGGCAACACGACGCACTCGGTGACGTCCTCGTGACTCGTCAGAAGTGCCTGAACCTCGAGCGGCTCGACACGGACTCCATCGATCTTTACCTGGTCGTCCATCCGGCCGGCGGGATGAACAGCACCGTTGGCATCGCGCCAGCCGAGATCGCCGGTGCGGTAGTAAGACGCCGGGTCGTCGGGCCAGAACGGATTCGATACGAAGCCGCTGGAATGCTCATCGAGGAGGCCGGCGGTGCCGATCGACGTTCGGACATGAACCTCGCCCACCTGACCGACGGTCGCCGGTTCGCCACCGGCGGGGTCGACAACCAACAACTGGGAGTGGGGCAACGCATGGCCTACGGGCTGCACACCGTTGTCGAGCTTCAGGCCAACCTCGAACGAGGCCTTGGCAAGACAGGTCTCGGTCGGGCCGTAGAGGTTGAGCACTCGACCGCTGCCAGTGGCGGAGCGCCACCGGTGCACCAGATCGGAATGGAGCGGTTCACCGGCAAAAACCGTCCAACGCAGGGAGGAATGCCACTCATCAGAAGCGGGGGCCGTCGACTCGGCGAGCCATGCCGCGGCCATGGATGGGGTGATGTGAACCAGGGTGATCCGGCCGTCTGTCAGCGACCCGATACCGGCATCTGGCAGGAAGCCCGGCGGGCTGAGCACAAGCGTTGCGCCGGCGGTCAGCGGGAGGAACACCTCGCGGAGACTGACGTCGAACGAAGGGCCGGTGACACCGGCAATGCGATCCTCGGGCGACACACCCAACCGGGCGCGCTCCCACAAGAGAAAGTGGGCGAGGCCTTGGTGAGTGCCAACCACTCCTCGGGGCGTGCCCGTTGTCCCAGAGGTGAACATCACGTAGGCCCGATCGTCCTTTGGTGGGACCATCGTTCTGGCGAGGCTCTGAACACCGCTCACGCTCGGGTTCCCCCAGGCGTCCACTTGACTGGTCGGCACCTCTCCACCAAACGATTCGATTGACCTACCGACCAGGACTTGGTGCGACACACGCGCCACCGCAGCCATGACTTCCAGTCGAGCTGTCGGAAGATCGGAGTCCAGCGGCACCGCCACAGCTCCGGCTCTCAGTACTGCCAGCAGAGAGACGACGAACCCCGGGGAGCGGTGCCCTCGGATTGCGACGGTCGCTCCCGGCTCGACCCCCGAGTGGACGAGGTGGCCGGCCAACGAGCCCGAACGGTCCCAGAGCTCCCGGTAGGTCAGATGGCCGCCGACGGCCTCGACAGCGTGAGCGTCGGGACTGGTGGAGGCGGCTCGGGCGATCGAGGTCGGTAGCGGTTCAACCGCGTCGGGGAGCAACGGAAGCCGCGGGTCGGGATCGACCGATGTCGGTTTCGCCGGGACGATCGCCTCGTCGCCATCCGCGCAGAGAGCTTCAACATGGTCTCGCAGCTGTTCAGCCCACTCTTTCACCAGGTCTCGGTCGAACTGGGACGGATTGAACTGGATCTCCATGACCGCGCCCTGCGGGATGGGAGCGACGTACAACGCCAGACCCTGACCCGGCCCAGGGGGCGAATGGGGACCAATGGCAATATCGACGGGCGCCGATGCCTGCCGGTCTGGGAAATCTCGCCACTGCAGGCTGAAGCGTTGCAACCTCGGCCGCGCGGCGGTGGTGCCGAACTGATCCAGAACCTCTCTGTTGGGCACCCGCCTGTGGGCCAACGCCCCGGCGACACGGGCACGAACCCGACGCAGATGGTCGATACGGGTCTCCGCTCCGGTCAGGCTCGACCTCACGTACAGGTGGTTGATGAAACAACCGATGAGGTGCTGGGTCTCGGGCCGGTCTCGGCCTGCGAAGGGGCACATGGTGAGAAAGTCGTCAGCGTCGAGAAGATCACGTCCGAGCATCTCCAGCCCGGCGAGCAATACCACGAAGGGAGTCGTGTTCTCGCGCTTGGCAAGTTCTCGAATGCGGTCGAACTGGTCACCGGTGAACTTGACTGTCACCGGACCCTCGGAGTTCACGGATTCGGGCTTGCGTCTCGCCTCGTCGGTGAAATTCGGGGCATGCCCCAACCCGGCGAGCTCGCTTCGCCAGAACTCCAACTCGGCCGCCATCTCGTGGTCCGATGTCGCCGTCCGTTCCCAGCGGCAATAGTCGGAGAATGTCACCGGGAGCTCGGGCAGCTCTGCATCGTCACCGTCGACGGTTGCGCGGTACAGCTCCAACAGGTCGGCCCTGAACACCGCTTCAGACCAACCATCGAATGCGATGTGATGGAGTGCGATAACGAGGACTGCCAGCTTCTCCGTGGCCCGAATCAGGACTGGCTTGAACAGGACCTCCTTGGTGAGATCAACGAGCTCACGGTCCGCAGCCTCGACATGGTGGCGAACCAGTCGTGCCCATTCGTCCAGGTCTCCTTCGAGCGCCCAAATGACCTCGAGCCCGGGGTTGTGGGCCACGACCCTCTGCACGGGTTCCGAACCCTCTAGCGGATATGTCGTGCGCAGCGCCTCGTGGCGGTCCAAAAGCGCGTGCAGCGCGAGCTGCAAGGCCTGTTCGTCGAGCGGCCCGGAGATCTCCGCGACCATGGGTCGGTTTCCGGAACCAGACTCGGGATGCATTTCGGCCATCGTCCACAATCCAAGTTGAACGGTGCTCAACGGTGCAGGCTCGCGGGCTTCCACCGGAGCGATCGCCGTAGGGTGACGGTCACGAGAACGGCGCGCTTCGATCAGGTCGGCCAGTTGTTTCTCGCGTGCCGGGTTGGTCACCGCGTGGGCTCCTTGCGCGACCGCTCGGCACCCTCGAGGAGCAGGTCCTCGAGCAGCTCGGACTGTTGCGCGATGGTCGGCGAGTCGAAGAAGTCGAGCATCGAGATCTCCACCTCGACCTCGTCGCGCAACCGGGTGAGCAGCTGGGTCGCCGCGAGTGAGTCGCCTCCGACGTCGAGGAAGTGGTCCCGCACTCCGAAACCGTTCCTATCGAGGACCTCGGACCACAACTCGGCCAGGAGATGTTGGGCCGCAGTGGACGGCGGCTCGAAACATGAGGTGTCCTCTGTCCGGTCCAACTCCGCGAGGCCCAACTCGTCCGCGAGTCCGATGCGTCGCAACTTGCCGGACGGTCCCACAGGGATCTCGTCCAACAGAATGATGCGTCGCGGCACCTTGTACGGAGCCAGACGTTCGGCTACGAAGTGACGCAGATCGCGTTCTTCGGCAGCGGAGTTGCCGTTGCGGTGGCCCGGTTCGGCGTTAGGTACGACTGCAGCCGCGACCTGTTCGCCCAGCCGAGAGTCCGGCACCGAGAACGTGACTGCCTGGGCCACCGAGGGATGCTCCAACAGGACTTCGTCGACTTCGCGGGGCGAAACGTTCTCGCCACCACGGTTGATGATCTC
>JBPCTU010000168.1:0-5358 GCA_051011515.1 Acidimicrobiales bacterium | reverse complement strand
TCGTTGTTCAGTCCAACGTGAAGGGCGGGTACTTGTCCGTGAGGAGGCCGAGGTAGGCCCCGACTTTGGTGCCGTAGTTCATCACGCGGATGACGAAGTTGCGCATGCCATCGGGCCACTTAGCGGTGAACAGCACCGCAAAGAACGCCGCGAACCAGACGAACATGGTTGCTATCCAGAGCAATGTCAGCAAGACCATGTGAGGGATGGCCAGAATGAAGCGGAACGCGACGGTCACTCGGTTGCGGTCCTCCAACTCTGGCTCGTACCACTGGGTCATCGGTGAGCCACCGGGATCGGCTGATGACGGGTTGAAGTCGAACGGTGGGTAGTCCTCGTACAGGAACCCCGAATAAGTCATAGCGCGCGTGTTGTAGCGCAGAATCATGGCCTGGACGTCAGCGAGCCCGCTCGGCAACTTGCCGGTGAACAGAATGATGAACCAAGAGACGACACCAATGACCCATCCCAAGCTGGCGAGGGCATTTGCAATGATCAGCTGTGGTATGGCGAGTACCCACTGGAACAAAGCTCGCCACCGGGACACCTCCGTGGGGGCGTCGAGGGTGAAACCTGCCGGGTAGGTGTCACCTCCTGTGGGGCCGGGACCGGCTGCTGGCGGATCGGGAAGAGATGAATCGCTCATGTGCCGACCCTACTCCTGTGTCTGGTTCGAGGCTGGGTGGTTCCAGTGCCATAGCGTGGTCGGGTGGGACGCCAGACAGTCAGGACCATGGCGGGCATGGTTGCCGTCACCGTCTTGGCGGTGGCGTGTTCCACCGGCGTTGAAGAGCATCGCAAAGACGCCTTGCCATCGGAGCTCGACGTCGTGGAGGTCCCGGGTTGGGCCGCTGTTTTCGACCACTACGGCGTCCGCGGAACATTCGCTCTTCATGAGGTTGGAACCGGCGAGGTGCGCGTTCACGGCGCTACTCGCGCGAGGCAGCCACTGCTGCCTGCATCGACCTTCAAGATCTTGAATTCTTTGATCGCTCTCGAGACCGAAACGGTTGCCGATGTCGACGAAGTCGTGCCCTGGGATGGAACGCGACGGCCGGTGCCGGAATGGAACACGGATCACTCGCTCAGGACGGGGATAGAGGTTTCGGCGGTCTGGGCGTATCAACACCTAGCGCGAGAAGTCGGCGCACAACGTATGGCCGAGCTGGTCGCAGCTGCCGACTACGGCAACGCAGACATCGGTGGCCCGATCGACGAGTTCTGGCTGCGAGGCGATCTGAGGATCTCGGCTGTGGGACAACTCGACGTGCTGGCGCGCCTCCTGGCCGATGATCTTCCTTTCGAGTCGGGCGACCAGAAGGCTGTGAGGGAGATCTTGGTCAGGGAACGAGGTGACAGTTGGCAGTGGGCCCACAAGACAGGCACCGCGCTCGCAACACAGCCAGTTCTCGGATGGTTGGTCGGATTCACAGAGTTCGGCGGGTCCAAGTGGGTGTTCGCGATGAATGTGGACCTGGGGAGCAACGTCGATCTCGAAGACGAGATCGCTCCGAATCTTCGTCAAGCCATCTCGCGATCGATCTTGGAGGCCGAGGGAGCCCTCCCGCCACAGTGACGGTGACTACTTGACCTCGACCATGATCTCCTTGTACCGGCCTGGTCCCAAGTTGGTGGCGTTGTGCGTGGCGGTGGTCTCCAAACCACCGGCAGACGCGACGTCGCCATTCACGGCGAAGTAGTAGGTGTCGTCGGTGGCAACGGTGACTTCGGCTTCGTTCTCGCCGTTTCCGTCCGTCGCGAGAAGCGTGGCTCCTTCGACCACGTGCACTATGTAGTCGAGTTCATGGGTATGAACACCGGTTTCCTCACCCGGTTCCAGGATCAACTCCCACACGATCACCTTGTCGTTCTCCAGGAGCTTCTTGGTGGCAACTTCGGTCATGTTTCCTCCCGCTATTCGTCGAGTGCGTGCCGCAATGCTCGCAGGTAGCTCTCCTCGAGTCGACGGCTGACTTGGGCGCCGGGCACAAAGAGGTCACCGCCGTGGTACAGGCCGGGGAACACGGCGAGTTCGGTTGGGACGTCGGCCTCCATCAGACGGGCGGCATATTCGATGCACTCGTCGCGGAAGAGGTCTTCGGTGCCGACGCAGATGTATGTCGGCGGTAGACCGGCGAGGTCAGTTGCTCTTGTTGCTGCTGCGTACGGGGACGCTTCGAGTCCGGGGGTCCCGTCCAGGTACATCTCCCATGCGGCCAGGGATGTCTGACGATCCCAGATGGGATGGTTCGTGTAACGGCCTGACGTCGTGTCGTGGAGGTTGTCGATCATCGGATACAGCAGTAACTGGAGCAACAGATCCGGTCCACCGCGATCGCGGTTCAAGAGCGCGAGCCCCGCGGCCAGCCCGCCGCCGCCGCTCTGGCCGGCGATGGCGATTCTGCTTGGATCGATCCTGAGTTCCCCTGCGTTCGCGGCGACCCAAAGAAGGCTGGCGTAGCAGTCCTCGATCCCGGCCGGGAATGGATCCTCTGGAGCAAGTCGGTAGTCGACTGACACAACGGTGCAACTGAGTTGTTCGGCAAGATGGCGGGCCCGATCATCCTCGGCGGTCCCGATTATGTATCCGCCGCCATGGACCCACAGAATGCCGGCTCCCTCATCTCGGTCAGGGTGTGCGTACACCAACACGCGCGTCTCTACTTCAGCGGTCTCGACCGTGAAGGTCTCGATCGAAACATCGGTCTCGACTGCCGGGGGGAAATGTGAAGCGCGGACCTCGCGCACCCTTGCAACCGTTTCTCGGGTCAGGTCGTCGAGACCAGCGGGAGCTAGATCAAGACCCTTCACCAGTTCGGCATCGATGTTTGAGTGGTCGAATTGCATCTGGATCCCGCCGATCGGTCGCGCCGACCCACTCTGCCTCATCGCCGGAGCCGCCTCAATCCAGTAAGGATCGTGGGCTCGGGCGGGTCAGGAGCAGTCGGCCATATGGATTCTCGTATGTCTAGGTGCTGCGACTGGCGTGCTCGGCGAGGAGCCCGACGTTTGTCCTGGCTCTTTCGTAGGTCGCCGAGGCCACCGCCCTGGCCTTTTCTGCTCCGAGGTTGAGCAGTCGTTCGGTCTCGGCGGGGTCGGCGGCAAGGTCGGCGAAGCGGGCCTGGATCGGCCGCAACGCGTCGATGACGGCGTCGGCGGTGTCGGATTTCAGTGGGCCATACTGCTCGTAGCCCGCAGCCAACGAGTCGGGCGCCTCCCCAGTGGCTGCGCTGAGAATGTCGAGAAGGTTTGATACCCCAGCCTTGGTTTCGCGGTCGTACCGAACCTCCGACTCGCTGTCCGTGACTGCCCTTTTGAACTTCTTGGCAGTCACGTCGAGGTCGTCGAGGATCAGCACCGTTCCCGCAGATTCCTCGGACTTGGACATCTTGCGGTCGGGGTGTTTCAGATCCATGACCCGCGCGCCCACAGGTGGGATGACGTGTTCGGGAACCACGAACGTCTCCCCGTAGCGGCTGTTGAACCGCTCGGCGATATCGCGGGTGATCTCGATGTGTTGGCGTTGATCGTCGCCGACGGGGACGAGGTCAGTGTCGTACAAGAGGATGTCGGCCGCCTGGAGCGCTGGATAGGTGAACAAACCGCCCGAGATGAACTCGTTCCGGTCTGACTTGTCCTTGAACGCCGTCATGCGGCTGAGCTCGCCGAAGCTGACGGTGCATTCCATCAGCCATGCGCACTGTGGGTGTTCCGGTACATGGCTCTGTACGAACAGAGTGCTCTTCTCGGGATCAATCCCGATGGCGATCAACAGCTGAGCCAACTCGAGAGTGGTAGACCTCAACTCCTCCGGGTCTTTCGGAAGCGTGAGCGCGTGGAGATCGACGACGCAGTAAACCGCCTCGTGTTGATCTTGGAAGTCGACCCAGTTCACCAAGGCACCGAAGAGGTTGCCGATGTGAAGGTCTCCTGAGGGCTGGATGCCGCTGAAAACGCGTGCCATGGGTCGAAGCGTATGTGTTCTGTCACCAACTACCGCGCCTTTGCACCGCCGGCCGTTGACCACTTCCAAACACGGGTCTGGTGGGCTGCGACCACGCTACGGATAGTCGGGGACAACCTGGGCGGGCATGCGTTGCCTGGGCCATGTGGACCTCTAAGCTCCGAACGTGGCCATCACCGTCCAGACACCCGTGTACGAGGGCCCCTTCGACCTGCTGTTGCACCTCATCCTCCGCGACGAGGTCGACTTGTACAACGTGTCTTTGGGAACCATCGTCGACGAGTACCTCGCCGAACTCGACCGAATGCAGGATCTCGATCTCGACATCGCCACTGAGTTCCTGTTGATCGCTGCAACGTTGGTCGAACTGAAGAGCCGTCGCCTCCTACCGGGAGACAGCGAGCTTGCTCTCGACGAAGAGCTGGGATTGTGGGAAGAGCGAGATCTCTTGCTCGCCCGTCTTCTCGAATGCAAGACGTTCAAGGACGCGGCTCGCTCGTTGGAAGCGATGTCGATCGATGCCGGGAAGTCTGTGCCGAGGGTGGCCGGTCCCGAAGAACAGTTCCTGGGCCTGGTGCCAGACCTGCTCGAAGGGGTCACTGGCGAAGACATCCGGGCGGCATTCAAACGGGCTGTGACCCCGCGGCCCAAGCCGACCCTCGACCTGTTCCACGTCACGCCAGTCAAGATGAGCGTTGCCGAGACGGTTGCTTCGTTGGCCGACGAGTTGCCGACAACTGGTCGGACAACGCTCCGCGACCTCACCAGTTCCTCGGTTGATCGGGTCGAAGTGATCGTGTACTTCCTGGCGCTGCTCGAGCTGTTCAAACAGGGTGCGGTAGAGCTCACGCAGCTCGCCACGTTCGGGACAATGACTATCGACTGGGTCGGCTTCGAAGCGGGTCTTGAACCTGATCGAGTCGACACATATGAGGGCTGACAGATGACAACTCCAGAAACCCGGCAGGCGATCGAGTCCATCTTGATGGTGGCCGATGAGCCGGTTGAGCCTTCGGTGTTGGCTCAGCTGTTGGAGATCCCCAAGAGCGAGGTCGAACGACTTTGCGCAGAACTCGGCGAGGAATACCAGGAGCGCGAATACGGCTTCGTGCTTGCTCGGGTTGCCGGTGGGTACCGCTTTCAGAGCCACCCCGACATGGCCCCATATGTCGAGCGGTTTGTGCTCGATGGCCAGAGCTCGCGTTTGTCGGCGGCGGCGCTGGAGACCATGGCGATCGTGGCCGACAAGCAGCCCATCTCGAGGATGCAGATTGCCGCCATCCGCGGCGTCAACGTCGATGGTGTCCTTCGAACCTTGCAGCAGCGCGGCTACGTCGACGAGGTCGATCGTGATCCGGGCCCCGGCAACGCAGTGTTGTTCGGCACCACATCAC
>JBPCTU010000167.1:0-6572 GCA_051011515.1 Acidimicrobiales bacterium | reverse complement strand
GCCCAGACTGGTCCAATGACCGACGACGCCACGCCCTCCTCCGACAGCGACGGGGGCCACGACTTCATCCGTGAGAAGGTCCGGAAAGACCTCGAATCCGGCACATTCGGGGGTCGCGTTCAGACGCGCTTCCCTCCCGAGCCGAACGGCTACCTCCACATCGGCCACGCGAAATCGATCTGCCTCAACTTCGGGATCGCCGCCGAATTCGGTGGGACGTGCAACCTCCGCTACGACGACACGAACCCCACGACCGAGGACGACGAATACGTCGCCGCGATCCAAGAAGATGTCCGATGGTTGGGCTTTGACTTCCCCGAACCTGCTCGCCACGCATCGGACTACTTCGGACAGCTCTACGAGTGGGCCGAGCTGTTGATCACCAAAGACCTCGCCTATGTCGATGACCAGGACGCGGCAACCATCTCCGAACAACGGGGTGGCTTCAACGCCGAGGGCATCGACAGCCCCTTCCGGGATCGGCCCCGAGACGAGAACCTGGATCTGTTCCGAAGAATGCGAGCCGGCGAGTTCGACGACGGAGATCGAGTGCTCCGAGCAAAGATCGACATGGCGCACGAGAACATGCAAATGCGTGATCCTGTTCTCTACCGGATCCGAAAGTCACACCACTTCAGAACCGGCGACGAATGGGTGATCTTCCCGACCTACGACTGGGCCCATGGACAGTCAGATGCCGTCGAAGGTGTGACCCACTCGTTGTGTACGTTGGAGTTCGAACCCCACCGGCCGCTGTACAACTGGTGCCTCGAGCACCTCGATCTCGAGTCACAACGAACACCCCAACAGACGGAGTTCGCTCGGCTCAACCTGACCTACACGGTTCTGTCGAAGCGAAAGCTGCTCGAGCTGGTCGAGCGGGGCGACGTGGATAGTTGGGACGACCCTCGGATGCCAACGTTGCAAGGCCTTCGCAAGCGTGGTTACCCATCAGCCGCCATTCGGGATTTCTGCGCTCACATCGGAGTCGCGAAGGTCAACGGAACCCACCAGATCGAACTGCTCGAGTCTTTTGTCAGAAATCAGCTCAACCAGTCTGCGTTGAGACGCTCCGCTGTACTCAAGCCACTCAAGGTTGTGCTCACCAACTGGCCGGCAGGAGTCGTCGAAATGCGAGAAGCGGTCAACAACCCCGAGGATGAGGCAGCGGGTACCCGTGAGGTCCCGTTCTCGGGAGAGCTCTACATCGAACAAGACGACTTCATGGAAGAGCCGGCGCCGAAGTATTACCGCCTTGCTCCAGGGCGAGAGGTGCGTCTCCGCTACGGATACTTCATCACCTGCAACGAGGTGTTGAAGGACGCCAGCGGACGAGTCAGTGAACTCCGGTGCACCTACGATCCCGAGACCGCCGGGGGTCAGGCGCCCGACGGGCGAAAGGTCAAAGCGACCATCCACTGGGTCTCCGCCGAACATGCAGTCGATGCCAACGTCGCCCTCTATGACCGGTTGTTCGAGGCCGAATATCCGGGCAACGCGACCGGCGACCCGCTCGATGA
Organism: Acidimicrobiales bacterium; assembly: GCA_051011515.1. GTDB lineage: Bacteria > Actinomycetota > Acidimicrobiia > Acidimicrobiales > UBA8592 > JBPCTU01. Next base: position 5,052 of record JBPCTU010000167.1, on the reverse strand, counting down.
CCTGAATCCCCGCTCGCGCGAGATGCTCGCAGGCGCCAAACTCGAACCGGCACTCGCCGAAACCCCGCCGGGAACCGTCGTGCAATTCGAACGGTTGGGTTATTTCGCAGCCGACTCCGAAGAGCCGATGTTGTTCCATCGCACCGTTGGCCTGCGCGACGAGTGGGCCAACATCCAGAAGCGACAGGCGAAGTCGCAGAAATAGACGGCCTTCAGCCCCGGTGCCCGCTCTTCGAGATCGCAGTGTTTTCGCGTCGAATTGACTCGCCACCAGCGGACGTAGCGGTCAAACTCATGGGCATGAACCACCCCACCACCGAAGAGTTGGAAGCCGGACTCCCGGATGTTCTCAAATCACCCCAGGATCAGGGCACACTCGAGATGGTCATCAGACGGCCAGAGACCGACGCCCGTGAGGTGTTGGACGAGGCAGAGTTGACGCTCGCAGAAGGGGTCAAAGGCGACAACTGGAACCAGCGACCGAACAAGCGGTCCGCCGATGGTGGCCCCCACCCCGACATGCAGCTCAACGTCATGAACTCGCGAATAGCGAACCTCGTTTCTGGCGGCCGCGACCGCTGGGCGCTTGCCGGAGACCAGCTCTACGTCGACTTCGACATCACCGCCGCCAACGTTCCCCCGGGAACCAGACTGGCGATCGGATCTGCGGTGATAGAGGTGACTGACCAGCCACACACTGGTTGTGCCAAGTTCACACAGCGCTTCGGGCTGGACGCCCATCGTTTTGTGAACTCTCCTGATCGCGAGGGCATGCACCTGCGCGGCATCAATGCTCGGGTTGTGTCCGAAGGCACGATCAAACCCGGCGACCACATCTCCAAACTCGACGCCTGACTCCGGCTGGGTTCACGGCCGAGCTTCACCAACTGGCAGACTCTGGTTAATGCCGATCCTTCTGGGGGTGGATACCGGAGGCACGTTCACCGATGCCGTCGTGGTTGCCGAGGAGTCGAGCCGCGTGCTGGGCAGAGCCAAGGCGCCGACGACCCACGACGACCTCGCGGTTGGCATCGGCTCAGCGATCGACGCTGCGCTCGATGCCTCCAGCCATCGGGCCGAAGAGATCGATCTTGTATCGCTCTCGACGACCCTGGCCACGAACGCTCTTGTAGAGGACAAGGGGCGGAGGGCTTGCCTGGTGCTGGTGGGGTTTGGCCCGGAAGCGTTGAGTCGTGCCGGGCTGGGCCACGCACTCGAACAGAACGAGCTTGTAATCGTCGAAGGCGGCCACACCTCCCACGGCGAAGAGGCCCAACCGTTGAATCTCGTCGAAGTCGAGGAAGCGGTCGTGCAAGCCGCGGCAAGGGTCGAAGCCTTCGCGGTGGCGGCCCAGTTCTCCGTCCGCAATCCTGCACACGAGATCGCTATTCGCGACCTGGTCATCGAACGAACCGGTCTTCCAACGACGTGCAGTCACGAGCTGTCGGCAGCCCTGAATGGGCCAAAACGTGCATTGACTGCGCTCCTGAACGCACGACTGGTCGCTCTCGTGAACGAGTTGTTGTTGGCGGCAGAGAACATGCTCGCCGAGCGCGGGTTCGACGCTCCCATCATGGTTGTCCGTGGTGATGGCACGCTGGTGTCATCGGAGTTCGTGAGGACCCGGCCAATCGAAACCGTGCTGTCCGGCCCGGCAGCGAGCCTCATCGGCGCCACCCAGTTGACGTCTCAGCCCAACGTCTGCATCGCCGACATGGGTGGAACAACGACCGATATCGCGATCCTGCGCGACAGGAAACCTGAACTCAGCCCGAGCGGAGCGGTGGTCGGTGGCCACACCACGATGGTGAAGGCCGTTCGAATGCACACGTTTGGCCTCGGTGGCGATAGCGAGGTCGCTGTCAAGGCGGACGCGGTCGGCGCCGAGCTACGTCTTGGACCGAGGCGAGTGACTCCGCTTGCACGGCTGGCCATGGGCCACGGGGATGCGGTCAAGACCTCGCTGGCTAGACAGCTGAAGGACCCGATCGGCAGAGAGTTCGACGGGGTTTTCCTGGCCCGTTCCTCGCGCCAAGCTCCAGCGGGATCTCTGAGCCATAGTGAGTCGGCGCTCCTGAACATGGTCGGCGACCAGCCGATCCCCGCCGACCAGGTGCTGGAGTCTCGACGGACCGTACGCACCCTCGATCAGCTTGTCCGTCAAGGTCTGCTCAGCCTCGCATCCTTCACCCCCACCGACGCCGCCCATGTACTCGGCCACCAGGGCGACCTGGACACCGGGGTCGCAGAGCTGGCCGCTGAGTTGTTCGCCCAGCGACGCGACCGCTTCGGAGACCGGATCGCTAGCGACGCGGCAGACCTGAGCCAGCACGTGTTCGCCCAGGTCGTACGGATGTCGGCCGAATACCTCTTGGCGGCGACGATGTCTGCCGACGGCCTACCGTTCGGCTCCGAGCAATCTCCACTCGCCCAACGGGCGCTGGATGGTGCGATCGGCTCCACCAGGCTCGATGTCGGATTGTCGGTCCCGGCGGTGGGCCTGGGGGCACCGGCGGCAACCTACTACCCCGCTGTAGCCAAACTGTTGAGGACCGAAAGCGTGGTTCCGGGCGACGCCGCAGTCGCCAACGCGATCGGCGCAACGGCTGGCCGGGTCGCGGTGTCGGCTGAGGTGGTGGTGAGCGCTCCTCGCCGCGGAGTCTTCCGAGTGCACGACCAGCACGACCCTCTCACCCTCTACGACCTCGACGAAGCCAGAGCAGCCGCGGAGGCTGCAGCGACCGACCAAGCGATCAAAGCCGCTGTTAGAGCGGGAGCGCGCGAGGTGTCGAGCAATGTCACCTGGACGGAGAAGAGCGCCATGGTCGAAGACAGGCCCTATTTCGTGGAAGCTATCGCTGAGGCCACGGCCACCGGTCGACCAAGACTTCGCTGACTGGAGAGTTCGAGGAGCGAGCAACGAACAACTCGGCTCGAGCAATCCGCTCGTCGTCAAGATGCGACGGACTCGCGGCGCCGGCAGAGAGCTAGTCGGATAGTTGGCTGGCGGGTATCGGTCGGAGTCTCGGATACCACGGACTCCTCAGCGGATCTCCGGGGTTCAGAGCCAGCGATAAACCCGGCGTCAATGGCACCGTCGGGCGCGAGTCAGGACGCCGGTCGTACACAATGTCGTCGCCATAACACCGAACCGTGAGCGCTCTGCGCCGGCTCGTAGGGCCGGTGGGCCCGCCCCCGTGCAACACGCTCGGGTGAGCAACGATGACGTCACCAGGCTGAATATCCCACGACACGATGTTCCAGGACGATCGGTCTGCCTCGATGTCGGGAAGCGGCGGATAACCCTTGCCGTAATGAGGGTAGGTCGGATCTTCGCGAACTCGAGACGGGGCGAACCCGTCATAAATCGGGCCCTTGTGGGAACCGGCCACATATTCGAGACACTCCTCGGCAGGGAGCGGATCCAACGAGATCCACATGGAAGCGATCTGGTCGCCGGCGATAGGCCAATAGGGGGTGTCCTGGTGCCAAGGCGTCCGTTCGCAGCTACCGCCCTCCTTGACGAAGAACTCATCGGAGTACAGCCAAATATTCTCGGAGCCGATGAGGGCACCGATCACGTCGGCGATCGGCGAGTCGTAGACCAACCGCTGGAGCTCTGGAGTCACCTCGGTGTTGCGGATCGTCTCGACGAACTCTCCCTGCTCACCGCCAAAGAACAAGTGCTTCTGTTGACCAGCGTTGGCCAGAACCCGTTGGAGCCCGAGTTCAACCAGCAAGAGCCATTCCTGATGCAGCGCTCCGGGGATCATGACAACCCCGTCGCGCTCGTAGTTCGTTCGAACTTCGGAAGTCAACAGCGACACCGGGTCGATGTTGCTGAGGGGCGAAGCTGCCCTCGTTGATCCCCTGACCTGCTCAGTCGCTGCCACAGTCTCCCCCATCCAGTCCAGCCAATTCTAAACGTCTGGAGCCATGACGTCGCCCGGCAGTGGCCCCTCGGGGTAAACGAGGTCTTGAAACTTCCTCATTCCCGCCAGCCATCGATCGGGGTCATCTGCTTTGCGGCGCCGGTACTCGTGCACCTCCTCGTGTGGCAACACAAGGAAGCGTTCCTCCCGCATCGCCTCGACACACAGTCGGGCAACCTCATCTGGCTCGATGACCCCGTCGAAGCTCGCGGCCGCACCAGACCAGTCGCGGTCACCGTCAGTACTTGCCGCCTGGTCGGGGCTGTTGACCAAGATGTTCGTCCTGACCGCCTGTGGACAGAGAACCGACACCCGAATTCCCTGATGGTGGTGGGTGATGGCCAGCCACTCCGCGAGCGAGACAGCAGCAGCCTTGGTTATCGAGTACGAGAGCGAGCCGACCTGGGTCAACAGGCCAGCCGCGCTGGCTGTGTTGAGCAGGTAGCCACCCCCATTCGCGATCATCTGTGGCACCACCGCCCGGGCGGCGACGATATGGGCCAGCACATGTACTTCCCACATGTGCTGAATACGCTCGTCGGTGTCCTCGAGCCCAGCATTGGTGACATACCCTGCGTTGGAAACGAACAGGCCGATGGGCCCATGGACAGCTTCGGTGCCCTTGACCAGGGCCTGCAACGCGGCCGAGTCGGTCACGTCGACTTGCGCTGCGGTGCCGGCGATCTGATCTGCCACCTCTGCAGCAGCCTCACCGTCGAGGTCGGCCACGACCACCTCTCGAGCCCCCTCGGCGGCGGCCGCGCGGGCAATGGCGGCGCCGATACCCGAGCCAGCACCCGTGACCACGCACACTTTCTCAGCGATTTCCATCGGCGGTGACACTACTCGGCGACATCGATGCGATCGCAATACGCCGCCCTAACCGCTATCATTCATTGTTGTCAGGCGGCCAGGCCGCCAACACCACGCACCACTGGTCCCCATAGGGATCACGCGTGAGACGCACCGGCGATGCCGCTGCACGCGACGCTAGGAGAGCGCCGTCACGATCACCAGCCAACCGACGGCACTGATGTCGGCCAACTTCGAACGTATCGTCCAGGCACACCTGGACGATCGAGCCACCGATGAGCAGGTGGCGTTCCTGCGCGCGAATAAG
>JBPCTU010000166.1:0-4815 GCA_051011515.1 Acidimicrobiales bacterium | reverse complement strand
GAGGTGCATGTTGCAAGGGTTGCCTTCGTACCAACACGAAGCGATCCCGACCTGGGCCTTGTCCATGTCGGATTCTGACAACCCGACCGCATAGAGCATCGCCTGCGATGCGCCCTGGCTCGGGGGTTGGGTGATCCGCGAAGAGAAGCGGTTCAGAGTGGAGGAGTCATCGGTCATACCGTGACGGTACTACCAGCCAACCTCACCCTCTACGCCAAAACAAGAGCGGGTCGGCGCCCCAGCTCAGGTCATTCGTCGACGAGTGGTGCGACTCGGGCATCCACCGCGTCTTGGATCCGTTGGGCGACATCGGGGTACTGCTCCAACATCTCTTCGAAACTCCAACCCATCATCCATGCCACGTCACAGCGGGTGTGGGCTACCACGCGCGCGTTACGGCGCTCGCCACCCAACAACCCCATCTCGCCGAAGAAGTCCCCGGGACCTAGCCGTGCCACGGCTTCGAAGTCGCGTAACACGTCCACTTCGCCCTCGAGCACGACGAAGAACTTGTACGCGAATTCGCCTTCACGCGCCATCCCTGCACCGGCAAGAATCTCCTCCGTCTCGAAGAGTGCGGCACAATTTGCCACGTCCTCGTCAGAGAGACCGTCGAACAAAGGCACCTTCTTCAGGTAGCTCGGATCCACCAGCGAATTCCTCCCCCACGTACGCACAACGCGCGCCGGTCAACAGCCGAAGCACCGTAGCGGCGGCGACGCGGCTAGTCGAGTTTGTCCGCCAACGAGACCGAGCCGGGGCGCCCAGGTGCCTCGCCGGTCCTCATCACGACAGCGATGGGTACTGGTGGTCGCGTGCTCTTGGACCGGGGCTCCCAGCGCACGGTCAAGGTGAACTCGTCGGGAGCGGAAGTCCGTTGGAGGTCGAGTGTTCCAAGGCCTTCGATGTCGGTCGCGAAGACGCGCCTCAGCTCGCCGCGCTCGCCGGGAAAGAGTTGCGACAGGGGGAACCCTGCATGCGGATCAAGCTTTGGACCCGACCACAGCCTCGAGATACGACCCCACGTCGCGACGCCGCTCACCAGCGCCATCGGTGAGGACACGACCTCGACCGCCGACAGGTCTTCGGCGATCCCGACGGAGCTACGGTGGATATCACCGGCGAGGACGACCAGCGGCCGCCCCGACCGAGCGTCGACCAGCTTCTGCCACAGTTCGATGAACTGGTCGGGGTAGTCCTCCAAACCTCGGTCGGTGTCGAACGAGGCCCGGATCCGGTCGCCTATTCCGCTGTAGCGGCGCGGGCGCCGGAACATCGGTTGCGCAACGACCAGGAAGAACAGGCCGGCGGCCGGTTCGCCTGCGAGCCGGACAATCTGACTAACAGTCTCGTCGTCAGCGAACTTCGAACTCGGCGCTCGAGCCGAGCGACTCCGTCGGGTTCTGGTGTCAACCATCACAAAACGGGCCGGCGCCACGTCAAACACCTGCACGGGAGGAATCAGCGGAGGTTGCTCCTTCTGGTCGTCATCGGAACCTCGCGAAACGTCGCCGCCTTCGGACGGTGTCTGAAAAGATCCGAACAGTTCGAACGCGGCGCGGCTCCAGGTGTCCCACTCAGATGGATCAGGGGGCTCAACAAGTGAGTCTGGCCAATCGCCCCCACGTGCCAGCCGATGCCAACCCCTCGCCAGCCGCGCTTTGAAGATATGGCGCCAATTCCGAAAGCTGTGAAGCGCTAGCGGAGTCGCGTGCGGAAAGTTGTTCCAGAACTCGTGGTCGTCGGGAAGGAACCAGTTGGCGCCGCCCGACAGAAGGCCAGCGAGACGCTGCTCGGTCCGGCCCCCACCCCAGGTATCCCAGTACTTGGACAGGTAGAAGAGACGTGGATCGTTCCTGGTGAAGCGACGGAACTCGTGCCATGGCGCATCGAGGTAAACCTGATCGCCGACGAGCATGGTCGCGTCTGGCATCCCAGAACCTTCAACGATCCGAGCGAACGCCCCGGAGATGTGGTCTTCGGGATCGTTATCAGCGTCATAACACGAGGCCAATACGACCTTCAGTCCGCGATCGCCTATCTCGGCGGGCAACGTTCTGAATCGGCATGAGGTGGAGACGCCGGGAAGGCCGACCACCGTCGCCCTGACCTCATGCTCCCGCCCTGGCTCGAGCCCGACCACAAGTTTGTGTCCGTGGTAGAAGCACCTTTGGTCGTCACCCGCGAAGCGGTATCGGGTCAGCGAGAACCTCTCCTCGAGGTCCGCCCGCACATCGAGGCAGACGATCGGGTTCGACAAGTCAGGCGAGGCATCGACACAGAGGCCAGCCCAGAACGCGACCTCATCAGACGATCTCCCCTTGGCTACGAGCACCAGCCCCGGCGTCAGGTCACCGACTCCCTCGACGCTTCGCTCAGCGATTGATCGGTCCTCAGTCGCCGAATCGAGTGGTGTTCGATGCGTAGCGTTTGGCAAACAGGTCGAGGACTTCGCCAGGGTCGGCATGTCGGCCAGACTGGTGCTTGGAGAACAGCACATCTCCGTCGACTGTCACATCGAAGACTCCCTTGGAACCGGTGACCAGTTCGAGTCTCGACACGATGTGCTGGTAGTTCGTCAAAATCTCGTCAGCCGCGCCCACGGCGCGGGGTCGATAATCTCACGGTACGCAGTAGTGAATCCTGACATCGTGCATTGGCCCTCGTTTTCGAGCAGGCGAGCCGCCGTGAGCGATTGCTCCAGGCCAGCCCAACCAATCGTATCGAAACCCCGCTGTCCTCTCGCGTCGATTCCGGGTGCCAGACTTGGCCACCATGACCCACGATGAGGTGATTGTTCGTCTGCAGCCGTGGACGGGCCCCTGGCCTGCCGATGACCCCGATGCGAACTTCAAGTCCGACATTGCGTCTTATTCGCACCTGGATCCACTCGCGACGCTGGAAACGCTGGGGTCTGCCATCGACGTGCCCGTTGGAGCGCTGGTTCACTATGTGCTGGCGAAGTGGGCGACAGAGGGAAGCGGCGGGCTCCTCGAACTCGGTCCGAGGATGGCACGACGCCTGCGGGAACCCTTCGACCGCGCCGAGGCGTCTGGGACAGATGAGGCTCGCTTGGAGGCATACGACGAAGTCCGCCAAATTGTCGGTTGGTTGAACGTTCCACTCGATCATCCCGAGACCTACCCCGACCCAAGCGACGGTCGCGAGTGAGCACCAAAGGGGCCTCCGCCTCTGCCCGGGAGGCGGGCGATTCCTATCTCGGGCGCTCCATTACTACCGTGTAGGTCATCATGGAAGGATCCAGGCAGACCACCGGGGCACTGATACTGGTGGCTTTGGCGCTGACCATCGGCACCATCGTGTTGGCGGTCGGCTTCGAAGACCCCGACGACGCTGCTCAGGCCGGACTCGCGCAACCAACTGCGACACCAGAACCCACCCCTGAGCCCACGGTTGATCCGGACGCGACTCCTGCACCCACCGCGACCCCTGCGCCGACACCTACCCCGACGCCCGACCCAGACCGGGTGGAACCGAGCACCGTGCGGGTGCTCGTCGCGAACGGGACCGACATCCCAGGTCGCGCGTCGGCGGCCGCTGACCTGCTGATCGCTACCTACGGCTACAACGCGTTCCCAAGCAACGTCTCGCGCGACCTCAACGAGCTAACCGATGCCGTCTATCACCTCGAAGGTTTCGAGGCGAATGCCCTCGAAATCGCCGACCTGTTGGAGATCGATCAAACGGCGATCGGACCCATGCCCGCCGATCCTCCAGTGGCCGAGCTGGATGACGCCGACATCCTCGTGATCTTGGGCATCATCGAAGTCGAGCCAGACCCGACGCCGGATGACGAGTAGCTCAGCGACAACAACACCCCCATGGCCCACACTGACAACATTGTTGGGCTAGCGTGTCAGGTGGGGCAGGGCGCCTTTTGGCGTGTTCAGGCGGTCGATCACGTCGTCCTGCACGGAGAGCGCTGCCATCAACCCCAAGCCGTCAAGCCCGTCTGCACGCCTTTGGCTGCGCTGCGTCGGCATCATCGCTGCTGCCGCGCTGCTCGGGATAAACTCCTCGGGAGCCCAGACCCAGGAAGATGTCGACCAGGCCAAGGCCGAACGCGAAACCGTGCGCGAAGATGCAGCCGAAGTCGCGTCTCGTATCGATGTCCTCGGCGATCGCGCCGAGGACCTGGCCACAAAACTCGACCTGCTCGACATCACCATCGCGGCCACCGAGTCCCGTCTGAAGACCGCCGAAGGTCGTGCCGCCGCCACAACCGGCGAGCTGGGTGCAGTGGAAGCCGAGATCCAGGAACTCGAAGCTACGAAACTGGAGCTCGAGAACGCGCTCGTGGAATCAGCCGTAGATCAGTACGTTTCCGGCCAGGAGCAGGCCCAAGGCACGGTTCTATCGGCCGAGGATCCGGTCGACTGGTCACTTCGCCAAGGTGTGTTCTCGTTGGTCGTCGTCGATCTCGCCACCGTCAAGGACCAACTACGGGTAATTGACGCGCATTTGGAAGTTGCTCATGCAGAGGCTGTCGCGCTCGCGGATGCGGCCAAGATCGAGCTGGCGGAAGTTGCTGCGCTCAGTGCGGAGACTGCTTCGGCCCAGGCCACCCAGACAGAGGTCCTCGGCAAGGTGCAAAAAAGAATGGAGGCGCGCCTCTCGGAGGCAGAGTCACTCGCTTCGATCGACGCTCAACTGTCCGAAGAGATTCGGCGCGGCGAGGAAGAGATTGCTCGCCGATTGGCCGTAGCAGAAGCGCTGAAACGCGCCGAAGAGGAGGCCAAGGCCGAGGCGGAGGCCAAAGCTCGAGCCGACGCACAAACCGTCGAGCCCGAGGCG